>CAKZPK010000223.1 GCA_937139035.1 uncultured Crocinitomix sp.
AATTGACAATAGCACATTACTCATTGTTAATCGATCATTGATCAACTATTAACCTTCCATTGATAAGATTCATCTTCAAAAATCTCTTTACCAAATACAGGTACGTTTGCCTTAATCTCTTCCACTAAAAAGCGACAAGCATCCATTGCCATAACACGGTGTTTTGAAGAAGTAAAAACAAATAAGCAAATTTCGCCTGCTTTCACTGGTCCTAAACTGTGATAAATATGCATGCATGTTAAATCAAATTTCTCAAAGGCTGCTTCTCTAATTTCATGAAATTTTTGCTCTGCCATTTCTTCATAGGCCGAATAATCAATTCCCTGCACCACTTTACCATCTATTTCATCAGCACGCACTTGTCCTAAAAAAATGTCATGTGCTCCAATATTTGTTTTGACCTGATGATGCGCTATTGAAGTTGCTATTTTTTCTGGACTGATTGCACCTTCTACAAATACCTTTTTTGGTTTCTTTTTAGTTTCCATAATTCTGTATTCCTCCTTTTAATTCTTTTATATCAGTTAATTGATGGGTTTGTTTTAATAATTGCCTCACATTACTTGATCTTGCCCCAGTTTGACAAACCAAAACCACCGTTTTATCTGTTTTAAATCGTTCTATTTTACTTTGCAATTCTGACATTATAATCCGCTCTACATTACTTCCTTCAAGTTGTGGATCCTCCCACTCTTCTCTTAAATCAATAATTCGAATCGCTTCATTGTTCAACATGACTTTAAATTCAGCTTCCGCCACTTCATGTTTTTCTAACTTGGTAACTACGCCACAAAATAAGTCATAATCATGCTCAACAAAATGCTCTTTTAAATCAATCGTTTTTTGCACTTCTTCATTTGATCGTTGAATACCTACAGACATATAACTCGCCTTTAATGCATCATAAATCAACAGTTGACCTGAAAGAGGTTTACCTATTTCTAAAATAATTTTAATCGCCTCGTTCGCCTGTTGCGTTCCAATAATTCCAGGAAGCACTCCTATTACACCAATTTCTGAACAGTTTTTAATTGTACCAGCTTTTGGCGGAACTGGAAATAAACAACGATAGGTTGGACCATTTTTATAATTAAAAACAGATACCTGCCCTTGAAATTTATAAATGGAGCCGTAAACCAATGGTTTTTCAGATAAGACTGCAGCATCATTTACTAAATAACGGGTTGAAAAATTATCCGTTCCATCAATAATCAAATCATATGCTGCAAATAAATCTAACGCATTTGCAGTCGTTAGCCGTTCAGGGTAAACTTGAAAAACAACACCCTCATTCAATTGCTTTAATCTTCGTGCTGCACATGCAGCTTTATTTTGACCAACATCTTCTGTCGTAAACAAAATTTGCCGTTGCAAGTTTGATAAATCAACCGTATCAAAATCAATAATTCCAATTGTTCCAACACCTGCAGCAGTAAGATATTGCAATATCGGGCAACCTAAACCGCCAGCGCCAATAACTAAAACCCTTGCAGTCTTTAGTTTCAACTGTCCCTCCATACCAACTTCCTCCAAAATGATATGACGATTATATCTGCTATTTTCAGTTTTACTTAACATCTTAGCCGCCCGCAAATGGTGGTAAAATTGCAACCTCACAGTCGCTTTCTATTAAATAATCAGCCGGTTTCAATTCTTGATTCACCGCTATTTGAAATGACTCTTTTTCAAGGTCAGTATAACGCATAGTTAACCAAGTTCTAAACTCTTTCAGGTTCATACTTTCACCTGCATTATATTGCTCTTCAGTAAGATTTGTTATTTCAACAATTCTTCCAAAATATTTTAAATCTAAAATCATAGATCCTTCTTTGAATTAAGATTTCTAAAGGTAAGTACATCAAAATTATTAGCATCCATGAACAGAACATGCAGTTGGCTGATTACGGTCATAATTTTTAAGTGATTTAATGCTAACGCCTGCTTAAAAACAGGTAACGTTGATTTTTTATATGCCCCAATTAAAGGATGTTTTTTTTCTTCTTTTTCTGGAACAACGGCTTCAAATTCATTTAACTTATTCATTAAATCTAACAATAAGTCTTTTGAAACATAAGGGGCGTCACAACTAATAATCCAATTTAGCTCCGTTTTTGAGGCTGATAATCCCGTAACAATACCTACCAATGGTCCCTTTTCTTTCACTAGATCCTCATGCACTTCAAAACCAAATTGCTCATAAGCTTTATCATTAGCAATGATGATTATATTGGATGCAATTTGTTTCACCGAATCAATAATGTATTGAATCATGGGCTGCCCCTCAAGGTTCATGAGTCCTTTATCCTCTCCCATTCTGGAACTTTGTCCGCCTGCCAAAATAATAGCTGTTGTATTTGCTACGGGTTTCATTATCTTAATCGATAGGCATCAACCTTCTCCATTTTGGCAACATTAGTGGTTGATGCAGGAATATAAACCAAAGCATCTGCAGTTGCAAAAGAACGCAGCATTGCAGAACTTTGCATGTTCAACACAAAAAGTTGTCCATCTTTAATCCTTGCTTTTAAAAATTCAGCCCTGCTCCCTTTTTTCGTATAATCTTCTCCCAATGGTAGTGCCACTTTTTCAAGCCCTTGAAAGCCTTTTCCCATCATTAAATGCAAAGTTGGAAGAACATACATGTAAAAGCATGAAAGAGCAGCTGCAGGATTCCCAGGCAAACCAGCAATTATTGTATCTCCCTTTTTCCCCATATAAATAGGTTTCCCAGGCTTTTGATTAATTTTATAAAAGAGTTGCTCAACGTTTAATTCTTGCAAGGCCTTTCCTACAAAATCATAATCTCCAACAGATATTCCACCTGTTAAAATGACAACATCCGAGTTTTGAATGGCTTCGTGAATATTTTCTTTTGTCGCTTCATAATTATCCACAACCGTAGTCATTGAATAATTTTTAAAATCGTATTGCTCAAAAGCTGCTGCTAGCATTGTTGAATTGCTTTCATAAATTTGTCCAGGCTCTAGTCCATTACCAACCTTTACAAGTTCATTACCTGTTGTAATCAAAGAAATTTTTGGCTTTTGAACAACACTTACTTCTGCGATTCCCAATCCTGTTAAAAAACCAACCCCAGCAGGAGTAATTAATGTCCCCTTTTCCAGTGCAATATCCCCTTGTTGAATTTGCTCTCCTTTTAATCGAATATTTCTTCCAACCTTAACCTCCTGAGTTATTGTTGCCATATTTTCATTGCGATCAATCCACTCTTGTTGCACAACAATATTTGCATCATTAGGAACCATAGCTCCAGTGAATATTCGCACCCCTTCTCCTATTTTTAATTGCGGATTGTCTGATGAACCAGCCGCCACTTCTCCAACAACTTTATAATCATTAATATCCTCCTGAAAATTAAAAGCATACCCGTCCATTGCAGATTGATCAAATGATGGCATATCAATAAGTGACTTCACATCTTCCGCCAACACATAACCTAGCGCTGCGTTCAAATCCATATTAACGCTTGCATTTGCACCCACATTTTGACTCAAAATTTTGAATGCTTCTTCAACATTTATCATACTTCCATTTTAAGATTTAAAGATACGCAACTTCTTTGAAGGATTCGCGAATAAAAATAACATGTTTAAACACCTTCTAATAGAATTCTATCTAACTTTGCGTTATGGCAGAGAAAGAAGAAGAAAAGAAAGCATCAGTTAAAAATGCGTTTAAAGAGTTTGTTTGGCCGCGCAAAAAAATTCTATTTGTGGGGTTAGTTTTAATCCTTATAAGTAAGGCAGCAAGTTTTGTTTCACCACTGCAATTAACAGTTCTAATTGATGAGATAATTCCGAACGACGATTATCAACTTTTAGTACAGTTGTTAATTCTTGTAATGGCTGCAATTACTGTTCAAGCAATTACCGCATTTTTACTAACACGATTATTAAGTGTTGAGGCGCAACGCCTTATTGCACAACTACGCGTTAAGGTTCAAAAGAAAGTATTGGCATTACCTATTAGTTATTACGACAACACAAAATCTGGGGCATTAGTTTCCCGAATAATGACTGACGTTGAAGGAGTGAGAAATTTAGTGGGTACTGGATTAGTACAACTTGTTGGTGGAACAATCACTTCCATTGGATCTATTTATTTTTTAGTAGAAATCAATGGGAAAATGACACTTCTTGTGTTATTCCCTGTTCTTATTTTTGGAGTTATTGCTTTGAAAGCATTTGGATTCATCCGCCCAATTTTCAAAAAAAGAGGAGTAATCAATGCAGAAGTAACAGGTCGATTAACAGAAAGTTTAAACGGTATTCGTGTAATCAAAGGATTTAATGCTGAGCAGCAAGAAAATGAGGTTTTTGAAGAAGGTGCATTTAGGTTATTTAAAAATGTTAAAAAGAGTTTAACATCAACTGCGATTATCACAAGTTCTTCTACCTTTTTAATTGGTGTTGCAACGACAGGTATTTTCGGAATGGGTGCCTATTATGTAATGGAAGGAACCTTGGAGGTTGGTCAATTAATGACCTTTAGTTTCTTAATTGCATTAATGATTGCGCCAATTGTACAAATGGGTAATATTGGTAGTCAATTAACAGAAGCTTTTGCGGGATTAGACCGAACGGAAGAATTGTTAAATATGTCTATTGAAAACAACTTGAATGAACGTACCGAAACACTTGAAAATGTAGTTGGTAATGTAAAGTTTGAGGATGTTTCATTTTCTTATGAAGAAGACAAAGAAGTAGTACATGAAATTAGTTTTGATGCACCGCTTGGATCTGTCACAGCTTTAGTAGGTTCTTCAGGTTCAGGAAAATCAACCATTGCAGGATTAGCCTCCAGCTTCATGTCTCCAGATTCTGGGCGCGTATTGGTTGATGGTCAAGATCTATCCAAAGTAGATTTAAGCAGCTATAGACAACATTTAGGTGTTGTTTTACAAGACGACTTTTTATTTGAAGGAACAATTCGAGAAAACATTCTTTTTCCACGACCAGACGCTAGTGAAGAACAGTTGATGGAAGCTGTTAAAGCAGCATATATTGATGAGTTTACTGATGATTTTGAAAACGGGTTAGATACTGTAATTGGCGAGCGTGGAGTAAAACTATCAGGAGGGCAACGCCAACGAATTGCTATAGCTCGTGCAGTGCTTGCAGATCCTAAAATCATTATTTTGGATGAGGCTACCTCTAATTTGGATAATGAAAGCGAAGCCTTTATTCAAAAAAGTTTAGCTGAATTAATGAAAGGTAGAACCACCTTCGTTATTGCTCACCGGCTTACAACTATTCGTAAAGCTGATCAAATTTTAGTAATTGAAAAGGGTCGAATTGCTGAACAAGGTACACATGACACCCTAATCGACAAAAAAGGAAGATACTACGACCTCTTTACTTATCAAAGTCGTATTTAGTCGTTAGCAAATTACTGCACCACTAATTTTTGGTGGGCAGTGATTTTACCATCTTGTAAAACTTGAACGTCATAAATACCTTTAGGTAATTTTTGAGTGTCCAACGCTACAGTGCTACCACTTAATCCTTTCATTGAAACAACTTCTTGCCCCACCAAATTTATAACTGAAAGTGAATACTTTTCGTTTTGGTGATTTTCATACTTAACTGTCGTTTCTCCTAGGCTTGGATTTGGAAAAACCTCCAAACGAGAATTATCCAATCCATACTCGTCTACACTACCTCCTACATCAATAACTGACAATGAAAAATCATCAATCATCCAGCCATCTCTTTCTGTATCTAATGAATCACTAATAAAGTTAAATCTTAAATGAAGTGTGTCAAACACTTCCCGAATTGGGTAAACCCAAATCCATTGAATTCGCGTATAAACCCACTCATTTGAAAAGCCAGAAAAACCATTTATCCCCCCAGCTAAGGTGTCTGCATCTCCATATAAATTTTCCGTAAAAAAATCAATTTCTGGATATAAGTATTGATGCTCCGAAACATTGCTCCACTCTCCTTCTGAATCATAACGAAATTCAATATAGCCTCCGTCAATTAATGAGTCTGAATCAAACCTGTGTTTAAAGCCTAAAATGTAATTATACAAGCCGCCACCATCTGATGGGTAAACTGTGTAATCGAAAAACGAATGATTTGAAGTTGGATAAGTCAACGCTGTATCGGTAACAATACAATGCGTTGGGGAATAAGCAGTGTCAAATACGGCTTTATCAGGTTCACCAATTTGCCAAATACTTGTAATGGACGTATCTAATACTACTCGGCCACAATCATCCTCAAAATCGCATTCCTCAAATTCAATTACTCCTAATCCTTCATCTATTTGCGCATGAAGACCTACAGTAATCAAAAAAAGGGTTAAAAAGTTTAACGTTTTCATGAGTTGTTATTTTTGGTTCTTATTCTATAATCAACTTTGTTGTATAAAGCTGCGTACCGTCATCAGTCGATTCAATTTCAAGGAAATATAATCCACGTTCAAATTGCCCCGCATTAATTACAGATTGACCCATGTTCAATTTCACCTGTTCAAATACTTCTTGCCCCATTAGGTTATACAAACGAATAGTATAACCCAATTCTTTTTCAGCGTTCAAATTAACATAGATAAAGTCATTTGCTGGATTAGGATATACCATTACACTAATGATATTGTCACTAAGCGGAATACTTACATCCAATGGTTCTGCAATTGTGTTTATAGCCGTATTCGTTATTACTGCCGGATTATAGTCAAAATAAATATGTGCTGTATTTTCAATCGTCTCGCCAATTGCCAATTCGGGCTTTAGTTTAATGCGATACCTGACAAAACCATGACTTTCCATTTCATTGGCATTACTGTCGGGTAACATAATATCATTAAAAACAAAAGCAACCTCTCCAGACGGATCAAACTCAAAGACCATATCATGGCTACTGTATAAAGGTTGAATACTCGTCCAAATAAGGTTTTCATCTAACTGGTCACGAATAATTACATCTTCAGCATAATCTGTTCCTGTATTTTGAAAACGTACAGTATACTCAATCCATTCCGTTTCTGGTGGAATATTACCTTCGGGTCCTTCGCCTAAAGGATCTGGTGTCTTATCATTAGGATCGTAAGCACAATCAATTGGTTGAGTAATTTCATCAATCGCAGTAAATACAGTTTCACCCTCCCAAATAATTGTAGATGTCAAAATACTTGTAACGGTATCATCCACTCCATCTGGTGTTCCAACGTGTACCATAAATGATTCCGTTTCAAAAAAGAAAAAATCTTCATAAGACCAATATAAGCTCTGTCCCACAATAGAATCAGGTACAATTCCTGCCCATTCAAATGTCAAACTGTCGTCTAGCTCCAACTCCATTATACCTGAAGGTAAAGTTGTCCCAAGATTCTTAATACTTATCCAAATTGGTCTTGTCGCATTGCATCTAATTGCGGGAGAACCAATTATAGTCGTCTCTATGCTATCAATTCCCTCAGTTGGGAACATTCCAAAATCAAGTGTATCTATAAAAGTAAAATCGGCATCTACTGTCACATCATAGCTTTCATATTCTGATGTTATTCCCCAAGAATCAAATTCTGGATAAATCTCATAAACATCATCTGGTAAACCTGCAAAACTAACTGCATAAGTGCCATCTATATAAGTTGCGGCCATTGTACCATCTGGGTCGGTCTTTATTAAAACCCATGGTAAACCTACCTCCGTGTCATCCATTACGCCATTCTCATTTTCATCATAATAAATTTGCCCTGAAGCATGATTCGGATTTAATGTTCCATTTTCAAACCATCCTACTTTCCCTGGAAAAATACCTACCGCATACGCATCAAGATCGCCGTCTGCATCAAAATCACCTAAATGAATATCATTTACATAATCAATATCACTAGCCATTATTGATGGATCCTCGAAAGTTGCATCACCACTATTCTCAAACCATTCAACCTTTGCGTCACTGTATGAGGTCGTAACTAAATCAATGTCACCATCTAAATCAACATCTCCTGAAATGACTCGATTTTCTCCAGAATAATCTTCGCTTATCAATGTTGGTCCGCTAAAAATGCCTCCTCCCATATTCTCATTCCAATAGATTTTACCCCCTTCTTCAAACGTCCAAGATCCATGCACAATATCCTGATCAGAATCTCCGTCGACATCAGCTGTGCATACTGAACTCGCATAGGTAGTTCCTGTATTAACAATTACCCGATCTTCATATGTTCCACCACCTAGATTTTCTATAAAATACACTTCACCATCCCCTGCATAACCACACCAAATTATATCTAAATCTGAATCTCCATCCACATCTGAAAGTATAAAGTCTAAAACATCAAAAGCACCTGGTTCAATTTCATGGCTATCAACTATATCTCCAGTTCCATCTCCTTCAAACCAAACTATAGCACCTCCAGCAATTCCGACTAAATCAGGGTCACCGTCCGTGTCAAAATCAGTTGCCTTAATAAATATAGACTCTGATAATTCAACCATTATTTCATGGGTAAAACTGCCGTCTCCTAAATTTTGAATAAGTCCAGAAAAAGCACCTGCACAAACAATCAAATCATAATCACCATCCATGTCATAATCAACCACATCAAAATCTGTTGTTTCTTCAACAATTGCAATTGTTGTTGCATAAGAAAATGATCCTAAACCAAGGTTTTCATTCCAATAAATATAATTTTCAGAACGAACAACAAAATCAATGTCACCGTCCATATCAAAATCAACCGGAATCATTTCCAGAGGATCATAAATATCTCCATCAACAATATTATAAAATGGTGCGAATTGGGCAGATGCAATAAAAGAAGTGAATAACGTAAATGAAACGAGTAAGGCGTTTTTCATAGGATTGGGGATCAGGTTATAAAAGCATTTTTTTTGCTCTTCAAACGGTATAACGAATAGAAGTTTTAAAAGGTTGGGAGAACCTTAAAATATATAAAACAAAAACGCCCCGTTCAATGAAGAACGAGGCGTTTTAAAAACTTTATTCGATTCGAATTAGTTCACTACATTTTTGAATGAAGCGTTTTCGAAGAATTTAATGAATTCTCTATCTTTAGAAGCTTTTGCTTTAAGACCTGCATCTTTAGCAATTGCGCTTTTCAAGTTATTTACAACTAAGTCCAAGTTATCTTGTCTTGCACCAATAATTGCTTTTAAGTAGTATCCCATTGCTGATTCAGCATCAATAGATGCATCTAAAGTAGAAAGTGCAGCACTGTTGTCTCCATTTAATACTTGCGCTAATGCTTTGTTGAAAGTGTTTTCTCCACCAAAGTTTCCAATAGCCTCAGCATAGTTTCCGTTTTGGATATCAATGATTCCTAAGTTATACTTAACCTCAGAACCAGCACCAACTGCTGATGTTAATAATTCAGTAGCTTTATCTCTATCGCCATTGATTCTTGCAATGATTCCTAAGTTATTTAATGTAACTGGGTTCTCATTTAAATCATTTGCTTTTTGGAAGTTAGCTTGTGCGTTACTTAAATCATTTTGCATGTAGTAAACATACCCTACATTATTATGACCTCTCCAATCTTCTGGATAGTTAGCAGCAGCTAATTTGTAAACTCTCATTTTCTCCCCTAAATCTTCATATAAAGTTCCAGCGAATAAAAGCTCTTCAACAGTTAATGTATCAGCTTTAGTTTTAGATAAGTTTTTCAACTCTTCATCAGACCAACCAATTTTGTCATAAACAACATTTAATTGAGTTCTTCTTAAAGAAGGTAAGATTTCTTTTTCCAAATCTTTATAAGTTTTGGCCATGTTGATAATCTCTTGCTCTCTTTTGTTTTTGTCTGGAGTCATTTCCAACACACGGATGATTAAGTTTTTATCTTCCAAGTCAGACGCTCTAACAGCAGCTTCAAATCCAGCCCAATCTTCCCCTTTAGGGTTTTGGCTGTAGAATCCTGGTGTTGTTTCAAAACCTGATGCTTTAACAATTTTGTTAACAGCTTCTTGTCCTGAATCAGCTCTATCTCTTGCTAACTGATCATTATCAGCAGTTTCTCCTTCTGGAGAAGCGTAAGAGATTAAGTTCATTTTCTTTGGAGCAACTTTAGGGTTAGCCTGCGCTGCAGTTAACCATTCTTGAAGATCTTTAATGTCTTGACCTTTTGCTTCTTTAGAAGTAACGTTAGATTTACCTTTAGCATAGTTATACTGTGCATTATAGTTTTCTTCTGTTGTTCTAACAAAGTTATCTACACCAATTAAGGCTTTATCGTCGTTTTGAACTAATAAAGGAGTGATGATAGTACCATCAGCAATCTTTACAGGATCAAATTCCTCTTCTTTTTTTCCTTTGCTTACTTTTCCAGTAATCATTAAATCAGCATTCTCTAAATCTGGAGAATAAGGAATCACATCAGAATAACTTACAGTTGCACCTGGTTTGTATGCAATCGTTTGTCCGTTTCCTGTTGCTTTTTCACCTTGTACTGTGATTGTTTTGAAAGCTTTACCTCCCAATTTTGGTGTAATTTCAGCAGACGCTTTTTTGTTCAATCCCTTTTCTGGGAATTTAACAGTTACGTTTACTCTAACGCTATCGCCGTGCATTTCAACTGGGTCTTGTTGCACTGTGTATTCAACGTCGCCAATTAGTTTACATCCTGTTAGCATAGCTGTAGCAACCACAATGGCAGCTAATCCTCTATAACTTTGCTTTTTCATTCTATCTGATTTTAAAATCTTTTTACTTTAATTTACCTAAAAACAGTGCAATAATAAGGATTTTTTTTGACCTAGGAAAAACTTATGGTTGTTAATAAAGATAAATGATGATTTCAATCGTTTAAATGCGCTAACTTCTCGATAGATGGATCATTTAGCATAGGTTTTTTGAGTGTTTCAATAGCAATTTTTAATTTTGGATGAATCCAGTTTGGTGCTATTTCATGTAGCGGAAAAAGAACGAAACTTCTAAGATGTAAACGTTCATGTGGAACTGTAATTAAATCGCTAGAATAAATCTCACCATTATAATCTATAATATCCAAATCAATTAATCGATCCTGATAACCTAAACTACTATCTTTCTGTTTTCGCCCCAGCTCCTGTTCTATTCCTTTTAATTCTTTTAATAAGTCTACCAATTCTAGATCCGTTTCAATTTGAATAATTGAGTTTACAAAATCTTCATCTGAGTGAAATCCCCAGGGTGGCGTTTTATAGAAGCTCGATTTTAAATTTATCTGACCAATTTTATCTTCAATTTCTGCATATGCAGTTTTTAAATTTGCTTTACGATTGCCAAGGTTACTTCCAAGACTTATAAATACTGTCTTCATCTTATTAGAATATTCATCAAAAACTGATCCGAAACAATTCCGAGGGCTAAATTTACTACTTTTGTATTGTCAATTACATTATTCAATAAAAATGAAACGAATTCTTCTGGTTGAAGACGAAGAGAGCTTAGTGAATGTACTCACGCTCAATTTGGAAATGGAAAATTATCATGTTGATGTTGCTTTAAATGGTGCCGAGGCGCTTGAAAAGTTTAACACAAGCTATGATTTAGTCATTTTGGATGTTATGATTCCCGAAGTGAATGGTTTTGATGTTTGTTCAGAAATTAGAAAACATAGCCAAACTCCAATTTTGTTTATTTCCGCAAAGGGAACTTCATTAGATAGAATCACTGGGTTAAAAATGGGGGCTGATGATTATTTGGTAAAGCCATTCAATCTAGAGGTATTATTATTGCGTATTGTCATTCTAATTAATTGTGCTAAAGTTAAACCTGACATACGCGATCTCAGGTTTGGTGATAATCTTATCAACTTTAAAACGTACGAAGTAGAAGCAAAAGGCAAAATCTTAACATTATCGAAAAGAGAGTTAGCATTGTTACGCTTATTGATTTCAAAGAAGAATGAAGTCATTTCAAGAGATGAGATTTTAGATGAAATTTGGGGTAAAGATAAGTTCCCAACCAGCCGAACGATTGATAATTACATCCTTAATTTCAGAAAATATTTCGAACCAAATCCGAGTAACCCAATCTATTTCAAGAGTTTACGAGGAGTCGGCTATAAGTTCGAAATAAAAGATTGATCTTAGGCACAACCCTTTCCATATTTCTTACGTCTATACAAACAGAAAGCAATTAAATTTGCTTCTGGTTTTAATTTCCTTGCACGGTAACCTGAAAAGAGATATGCTACCAAGACTATCAGTAAGCTCTTTTCAGGTTTTTTTATGCGCTAGACTTTTTTCAGCATTTTCATTCCATGATTTAACGAAACTTTGAGGCATAAAAAAAAGCATCCTCAGTGAAACCAAGAATGCTTTTATAATATTTAATCTTCTATCAATTAGATTGTCATGATGTCCGCTTCCTTTTTAACAATAAGCGCATCAATTTTTGCAATAGTCTCGTTGGTAAGATCCTGCACAACACTTTCTAAATTTTTAGTGCGATCTTCAGACAAACCTTCTCCTTTTAATTTTTTCAAGTAGTCGTTTGCCTCTTTTCTATTATTACGCACACTTACTTTAGCTGCTTCTCCTTCTCCCTTAGCTTTTTTCACAAATTCGCGTCTACGCTCCTCTGTTAATGCCGGTACGTTAATTAGAATGCTTTCCCCATTACTTTGTGGGTTCAAACCTAAATTTGCATTGATAATTCCAGTTGCAATTGCATCCAAGTTTGATTTATCCCAAGGTTGAACAGTAATTGTTTTAGCATCCAACGTGTTTACATTGGCAACTTGATTAAGTGGAGAGGTAGCTCCGTAAGCTTCAACCTTTACACTATCAAGCATTGATGGAGTAGCTTTACCCGCTCTAATTTTCTCTAGGTTGGACATCAAATGGTCCACCGTTCCGTTATTACTTTCCTTAGCTTCGTCAAGAAGCATATCAATTTCTTCTTCCATAATTTGAATTAATTATACAGTCACTAAAGTACCAATTTTTTCTCCTGATACAACTTTCATTAAATTTCCAACCCTATTCATATCAAAAACAATGATTGGAACATCATTTTCTTTACACAAAGTAAATGCAGTCATGTCCATAACATTCAATCCTTTATTATAGGCATCATCAAAAGTTAACGAACCAAATTTTTCTGCATCCGGATTTTTTTCAGGATCAGAAGTGTAGATTCCATCTACACGCGTTCCTTTCAAAATTACGTCTACACCCATTTCAATTGCTCTTAGGGCTGCTGCAGAATCCGTTGTAAAATAAGGATTACCAGTACCAGCACCAAAAATAACAACACGTCCTTTTTCAAGGTGACGAACAGCTCTTCGTTTAATATAAGGCTCTGCAATTTCTTTCATTTCAATTGCAGATTGAAGACGTGTATAGATTCCAAGTTTTTCTAAAGCAGCTTGCAATGCCATGCTATTAATCATAGTTGCAAGCATTCCCATATAATCCCCTTGGGTTCTATCCATTCCACCAGCTTCTGCCTGTACTCCACGAAAAATATTACCACCTCCCACTACAATCGCAATTTCAACTTTTGCATCATGCAGTTCTTTAATTTGAGCTGCATAATCATCCAATCGATTATTATCAATTCCAAACTGCTTGTCGCCCATCAAGGCTTCACCGCTTAATTTTAAAAGTACTCGTTTGTATTTCATGGTTTGATCAATTTAATTTTTCCTAACGGTCTGTCTATCAATATTTATTTTTTTGCCAAAAAAAATCCTGACTAAAAGTCAGGATTTAAATAATTTGTTTAACCTAGTGAAACACGCTTGAAACCAGAAACTTCAAGACCAGCACCTTTAGCTGCAACATAGTCAGCAACGGTCATTTTCTCGTCTTTAATGAATTTTTGATCTAACAAGCATTTCTCTTGATCTAAAGTAGTATTGTCAGAAATGAATCTTTCCATTTTACCTGGTAAAATTCTATCCCAAATTTGCTCAGGCTTACCTTCAGCAGCCAATTGCTCTTTAGCTTCAGTTTCAGCTGCAGCTAATACATCTTCAGTCAATTGAGCCATTGAAATATATTTAGGTACATTTTTAAGTGTTTTACCTAAACGTCCTAATTCAATATTCTCTTTTTCAATTACTGCAATTCTTGCCTCAGTTTCAGAAGCAACAAATTCAGAAGTGAATTCTTTATAAGATAATTGAGTTGCTCCCATAGAAGCTACTTGCATAGAAACATCTTTACCTACTTCCTTAGCATCAGCTACACTGTTAGATAAACCAACAATAGCAGCAATCTTATTGTCATGTACATAAGTACCAACAAAAGGAGCAGCTAATTTTTCAAAGGCTTTGATTTCTAATTTCTCACCAATTACACCAGTTTGCTCAACTAATTTTTCAGCAACAGTAATTCCACCGAAATCAGCAGCTAAAAAGTCATCAACATTATCATAGTTGATTGCAATATCAGCAAATTGACCAGCTAAAGCCAAGAATCCTTCGTTTTTACCAACAAAGTCAGTCTCACATCCTAATACGATAGCAACACCTACAGTGTTATCATCATTAATTTTAGAAACTGCAGCTCCTTCACTTGAATCACGGTCTGCTCTTTTTTCAGCAACTCTTTGTCCTTTTTTTCTTAGAACGTCGATAGCGGCTTGCATATCTCCTTCTGCTTCAACCAATGCATTTTTGCAGTCCATCATTCCTGCACCAGTTTTTTTTCTTAGCTCATTTACGAGTGAAGCTGTAATTTTCATTTTTCTATTCTTTTACCCGATTAAAATCGGAATTTTTAATCTTATTTTTTTTCTTCAGCAGCCTCAGGCTTTGCTTCAGCAGCTTTTGCTGTTGCAGCAGCTTCTTTAGATGCTTTTGCTTTGTCTCTAGAGTTTTTGCGCTCTTCTAAACCTTCCATGATAGCAGCAGAAACTTTCGATAAAATAGTATCGATAGATTTAGTTGCATCATCATTCGCTGGAATGATAAAATCAATATCTCTAGGATCTGAATTTGTATCAACCATTGCGAAAGTTGGAATATTTAATTTGTTCGCTTCTTTAACAGCAATGTGTTCTTTTAAAACATCAATTACAAAGACAGCAGCAGGTACTCTTGTCATATCTGCAATAGTACCGTAGTTTTTGTCCAACTTAGCTCTTGTACGAGACAATTGTAAACGCTCTCTTTTAGAAAGTGTTTTCATTGTTCCATCTTCTTCCATTTTGTCAATAGAAGACATTTTACGTATTGCTTTTCTGATTGTTCCGAAGTTAGTTAACATTCCTCCAGACCATCTTTCAACCACGTAAGGCATTCTAGTTGGTTTGATTCTTTCTTCAAGAATATCTTTGGCTTGTTTTTTAGTAGCTACAAAAAGAATTTTCTTTCCTGATTTAGCGATTTGCTTTAACGCCGCACAAGCTTGATCCAAGTGTGCAATCGTTTTGTTTAAATCTATAATGTGGATACCTTTTTTCTCAGTAAAGATATATGGAGCCATATATGGGTTCCATTTTCTTTTTAAGTGTCCGAAATGAACACCAGCTTCTAACAATTCATCAAATGTTGCTCTAGCCATTTTTTTACTTTTTAAAATTTTGTTTACTTTCTTTTTACTTTTTATTCTATTTCATCACCCTTGGCACAGCCTAGCATAAATGAAAACTTCATTACAAAGCAATTATTGAGTAGTACAATTGTAATCTCAATAATTTAGATACTAAATCGCGACCTTTCTTAAAAAGGCCGTCTTTGGTAGTTCTCCAAAAAAAATGGAGAAACAGATTAACGTTTCGAGAATTGGAATTTCTTTCTCGCTTTTTTCTGTCCTGGTTTTTTTCTCTCAACCATTCTAGAATCTCTAGTCATTAATCCTTCTGCTTTCAATAAAGGTTTGTTTTCCTCTGAAATTTCAACCAATGCTCTTGAGATCCCTAATCTAAGCGCTTCCGCTTGACCATTTACTCCACCACCATCAATGTTTGCTACTACGTCGTATTTACCGACAGTATCAGTCAAAGCAAATGGTTGATTGATTTTTTCCAGTAAAACAGGAGTTTTGAAATAGTTTCCTACTTCTCTCTTGTTAATGGTAACTTTACCTGTACCTTCAGAAAGATATACTCTGGCTACAGCTGTTTTTCTTCTACCCAATGTGTTAACTACACTCATATTCTTATTTAATTGAATCTAATTTAATCGCTTCAGGTTTTTGCGCGTCGTGATTATGTTCACTTCCGACAACAACCTTTAAGTTTTTGTACAAAGCACTCCCTAATTTATTTTTAGGTAACATTCCTTTCACCGCCTTTTCGATCAATCTTTCTGGATGACTCTCCATGATCTGTCTCGCTGTCAAAATTCTTTGTCCGCCTGGATAACCTGTGTGACGAATGTATTGTTTCGTCTCCATTTTGTTACCAGTCATGGTGATTTTTTCTGCGTTTACAACAATTACGTTGTCTCCACAATCAGCGTGAGGTGTGAAATTAGGTTTATGTTTCCCTCTAATAAGGAATGCTACTTTACTCGCTAGTCTTCCTAGCGTTTCTCCTTCAGCGTCAACCAACAACCATTTTTTATTAGCTGTTTCTTTGTTGCCTGAAATCGTTTTGTAGCTTAATGTATCCACAATAATCTAATTTTTAATTTATAAACAATTCTCCCAAAATCGGGCTGCAAATGTACAATGTTTAATTTTATTAACAAAGAATCTGTTGAAAAATATTAATTTATAAATATAATCACCGATTATTACAAATGACTTTCCTATTTTTGCACTCTAAAATAATTCAGTTTTTCGCTTCATGAGTGACGCTATCAAACACGAATGTGGAATTGCCTTATTAAGGCTAAAAAAACCACTAGAATTCTACCTTAAAAAATACGGTACAGCTTTTTACGGACTAAATAAAATGTATCTCCTGATGGAGAAACAGCATAATCGAGGCCAAGACGGTGCAGGTTTAGCTAACATTAAGTTTGATGTAGAGCCAGGACAAAGGTATATAAGTAGAGTTCGGTCTATAGACCAAAAACCTATTCAGGACATCTTTAAAAGAGTTAACGCTCGATTTACAGAAATTGAAGAACAGGATCCAGCCTTATTAAAGGACATTGACTATTTAAAAGCAAATGCGGGTTTCACCGGTGAGCTTTTTTTAGGCCACCTGAGATATGGAACCTTTGGCCGAAATTCAATAGAAAGTTGTCATCCTTTTTTAAGACAAAACAATTGGCAAACACGTAGTTTAATTGTTGCAGGTAATTTTAACCTCACCAATAATGACGAATTGTTCAATCGTTTGTTAAAATTAGGTCAGCATCCTAAAGCAATGGCGGATACTGTAACTGTATTGGAGAAGATTGGCCATTTTTTAGATGAAGAAAACACAACGTTGTATGACTCATATAAACCACATGGCTATTCTAACAGAGATGTCTATAATCTAATTGGTAAAGATCTTGACATTGCAAATATTCTTCAGAAATCATCAGAGATGTGGGATGGTGGATATGCTATGTGTGGATTAATGGGACATGGTGATGCTTTTGTATTGAGAGATCCATCTGGAATTAGACCTGCTTTTTGGTATGAAGATGACGAAGTTTGTGTCGTAACATCAGAAAGAGCTGTGATTCAAACAGCATTTAATGTTGATATTGATTCTGTTAAAGAATTGACACCAG
>CAKZPK010000224.1 GCA_937139035.1 uncultured Crocinitomix sp.
CTTGGAAAATAAACGCCTCCTTTAATATTTAACGGAACCTGTTGAATTTCATGAACTTTATGAGCTGTTAACGATTCTACTATTATTCCGAATGCTTTGGCTTTATGAGCAATTCTTAACTCCTCCTCACCTCCATTATCAGTATTGTAAAGCATCATTAATCCGTTGCGCTCAAATTCAAATTTAAAGTGTCCTGCATTGTCTATTTCTTCATACAACTCTTTACTCAACCTATTAATATCATGTAAAAGCTGCCCAGACTTTGAGACATGTTCGGCAGTAGAATGCTTATAGAACTGCCAAACCCAATACATTAATTCTTTATTAAAACGCGGCTTAATATAAAACGGACTTGTTGGATTCAGCATCCACTTTAAACCTTTAGTAATAACACCTGGGGCTGCCAAAGGAATAAAATGGCTAGGCACAATTAATCCTGCGTTTCCAACCGAACAGTTTTCATCTTCAGCATTGATTTGATCAATTATTGTAACAGAAACTCCTTCTTGATTTAAATAATAAGCTGTACAAAGCCCTATTACACCACTCCCTATGATTGTAACTTCTTTCATTTTAAATTACCTGAAATCCATATGCATAAGGATCTGAACTATCCACAAAAATGGTATTATATCCTGTTATTTTTGACCAACCTTCAATACTTGGAATAATCGCATTATAACTACCACAAGTTGTATACTCCTCTATTCTTCCTGTAAAGGTTGATCCAATAATACTTTCATGAACAAAAATATCTCCCTTGGTTAATTTATTTTTTGCTGCCCACTGCGCCATGCGTGCAGAAGTTCCCGTTCCACAAGGAGACCTATCAATCGCTTTATCACCATAAAATACAGCATTACGTGCAGTTGACTTTTCATCTATAACTGCACCTGTCCATAAAATATGGCTCAATCCTGCTATGTTCGCATCCTTCGGATGATTGAACTTATATTTTTTGTTGAGATCATTTCGTAAAACCCTACTCCATTGAATTAATTTCTCAGCCGTGTATTCTTGCAACCCCTTATAATTTTCTTGAGGATCCACAATTGCATAAAAATTGCCTCCAAAAGCTACGTCAACATTTAGTGTTCCTAATTCCGGACAATTAACAGCTAAATTTTCTGAATGTAAAAACGAAGGAATATTAACAATCTTAACTGAAGTCACCTGCCCTTTTTCTTGCAAATAATTAGCAACTACTAATCCTGCAGGTGTTTCCATTCTAATTGTTCCCTCCACTTTTGGAACTACCAAGCCTTCTTCTATTGCAATTGTTATCGCACCAATTACACCATGTCCACACATAGGCAAACAACCACTGGTTTCTATTAACACAATTCCCACATCATTACTCGAATCTGCAGGAGGATATAAAAAACTACCACTTTGAAGGTCGTGTCCTCTTGGCTCAATCTTTAGAGCTTTTCGAATCCAATCATAATTTTTTATGAAATCGATTCGTTTTTCAGCCATAGTCCTCCCCTTTAAGTCAGGCTTCCCTTCTACAATAACACGAACTGGATTGCCGCAAGTATGTCCATCTATACATTTAAATGTATACTTCATTAAAACGGAATTGATGCATTGGATAATTCACCATTAACTTTACGATAAATACCATTTAAATTTTCGTTTTGTAGTGGCAAAGGCAATAATGACGAAGGACAATTTTGATAAGAAACTGGGCGTGCAAAGCGCTTAATTGCATCTGCACCAACTGCCGAATATCGGCTATCAGTAGTTGCAGGAAACGGCCCACCATGATTCATTGATGTTGCAACCTCTACCCCAGTTGGTACACCATTAAAAATAATCCGTCCAACAGCATTTTTGAGTGCTTTAAAATGAGCACCATAATTATTCAATTCTTCGTTTTCAATAATCATTGTACCTGTTAGTTGTCCTTCAAAAGATCGAATAACAGCCAACATTTCATCTGCACTTTCGCAAGCTACAATTAAAGAGTATGGACCAAAAAGTTCTTTTTGGAGTGTGGGATTTTGCAAAAACTTAGTTCCGTCCACTTTGGCGACACATGGTCCTCCAAGGCGATTATTCTCTTCATCTTTCGCATAAATCACCTCCACAATTCCGTCAGATTTCAATTTAGCTTTGCCTTCATTAAATGCATTTGAAATTCCATCATGCAGCATTTGCTGACTCGTAATTGTGCCTAATGATTCTAACAACGAATCTGTAAACTCATTTAAACCATTAGATTTAATAGCAACAATTAACCCTGGGTTTGTACAAAATTGACCACTCCCTAACGTAATAGAACCCGCATAGGTATTTCCCCACTCTGCAGCTTTTTGTTTTAGTGTTTCAGGGAAAATCAAAACGGGATTTACGCTCCCCATTTCTGCAAATACAGGAATAGGTTCATCTCTTTGGTTGGCGATATCATAAAGTGCTTTTCCACCTACAAATGACCCTGTAAAACCAACAGCCTTTGTTAAAGGATGCTTTACTAATTCTTGCGCCAATTCAAACCCTGTTCCATGCACATGCTGATAAATATTTTTAGGCATTCCTGTTCGGTCTGCAGCTTTGCAAATTGCATCTGCAACTAATTGACTTGTGCCAGGATGGGCAGGATGCGCTTTTACAATAACAGCACAACCACTTGCCAGCGCAGAAGCCGTATCTCCACCTGCGGCAGAATATGCCAAAGGAAAATTACTTGCTCCAAATACAATTACGGGTCCAAGCGGCTCAAGCTGTTTACGTAAATCGGGCTTAGGAAATGGTTTACGATTAGCGTCAGCGGTATCTATTGCTGCTTCTACCCATTCTCCTTTTTTTGCCACTGCACCAAACAACCTCAATTGATTCATAGTTCTTCCACGCTCACCAATTATTCTACCTTCAGGCAATCCTGATTCTGCCATAGCACGGTGAACTAAAATATCTCCCATTGCTTCAATCTCTTCAGCAATTGCAATTAAAAAGTCTCCTTTTTTATCAGCGCTAATTGATTGATAAGCATTAAATGCCTCTTGCGCTCTTTCCATTACCTCACCAACCATACTTGGTTGAGTAATTTCAAATTCTCCTTCTAATGCTGCGCCAGTGGCAGCTTCAATTCCATAATATGTTTCCATCTAATCTAATTTTGGCCGTGACGCTAACGCATCTTTAATAATTTTTTCTACTTGCTCTT
>CAKZPK010000225.1 GCA_937139035.1 uncultured Crocinitomix sp.
CAAGAGTCATATAATTGATTTCGGAGAAAGTGGAAAATCCGTTAATAGAGTACACGCAACCTAAAACTTATTATTATGAAAAATTTATTCCTTTTGTTTGCCCTACTGTTAGGTAGCATTAGCTTTTCACAAAGCATTGTAATTACTAACACCACCGCTTGCGACAAATATGTGCAAGTAGATTGGGTCGACAATACGTGTACAGGTGTACCAGGAAGTCCCGGAGGGTGGATCGTAATCCCAGCGGGAGGCATGCACAACTTTACAACAGCTGTTCCAGCTGCAGGTGATCTTTTACGTGTATTAATAACTTCTGCTACACCAATGACATGCCCTGTTCTCGTCTTAGACAATCCTGTAAATCCGTGTTGGACAGGACCTACAGGTGGAGCTGCTCCCGACTGCAAATGTGGAGGTAACTTTAACGCTAACCTTACTGTTCTTGCAGGACCTCCAGGCAATTATGTAATTACAATTACCTAAACGCAATTATTACCACAAAAAGAGATCATCTGAAAAGGTGATCTCTTTTCTTTTCCTTAAAAACTCATTATTTATTTTCACTAAACAACTATTTCAAATGAACGTACGTATATAAAAAAACCTAGCTATGAAACTGAATCTCTTTTTGTCCTTCGCTTTGCTCTTAATATCAACGGGATATGCTCAAGAAATATGTGATAATGCTATTGATGATGACGGCGACGGTTTAATTGATTTAAATGATGAAGAATGTGATTGCGTTGATTTAGATGCAATTGAAAATCTTATTCGAAACCCTTCTTTTGAGGAAAAAACCTGTTGTCCGCTTTGGCCAGGCGCACTAGATTGTGCTAATGATTGGGTCCAGGGCTCTCTTGGAACAAGCGATTATTTTAACACCTGTGATTTTATAGGTTTTTGGGACGCAGGAACCCCTGCTCTTCCATTACCTGGAGGTCCAGATGCAGAAGGATATGCTGGTTTTGGAATATGGTCTGACCTTGGCACTGGTGGAGGTGATTACAATGAATATATTGGAACGAAGACGTTAATAAGTCCCCTGCTTGCAGGAACTTCTTATAAATTACATTTCTACACTTCCTATGCTATGGGAGACAGTGATTTCAATTATACTCTTTTTGGATCCCCCAACACAGCAGATCTACCATGGTTCTCAAATTTATGTCCTGACGGGATTGGTGATTGGGAAGCATTAGCAAACTCAATTGTTATTTCTCCCATTGACCATTCATGGCAAGAGGTTGAAATGGTTTTTACTCCTACTGTTAACATTAATGCAATTGCTATTGGACCTGCCTGTGAAAATAGTGCTGATGTTACAGCTGTATATCGCTTTATAGATGAATTGAAGTTACTCGATTCGGAAAGCTACACGAGTGATATTATTCAAACTGGCAGCTATTGCCATGGTGATGCGGCTCTTGAAGCAAGTACAGAAGCTACAGGAGGATCATGGCAATGGTATTTAAACGGAGTAGCATTAATTGGTGAAACAAGCGCAATGGTAGATGTTTCAATTTACGGCCTTGGGTTCTACACGGCAGTTTACTCCAATGATGATGGATGTTTAGGCTCAAGTTATGAGGTTTCTGAAACGGATATTCTAGACGCTAACTTTGAGTTTACAACCGTTTGTGAAGGAGAGGTCGTTGAATTTACCAATACTTCAACATATCCCGGTGAAGATAATCCGCAATGGGATTGGGATTTTGGAGGCCTAGCAAGTACAGGATTTAAAAACCCAAGCTATACCTTTTCAGATCCTGGAACATACACAGTTGAGTTAATTGGCACTGTTGAAAGTGGTTGTCATGACACCATTCAGATTGAAGTTTCTGTAGATCCAAATCCTGAGGCATCTTTTGATGTAATATCTGATCAGTTAAATTCAGACTGTCAAGGCACAGCAGATGTAGAAGTCTCTTTTAAAAATACATCTACGAACTTCGCAAATCCGGATGATCCTGATGGTGATGCTACTTTTTACTGGAATTTAAACACACCAGATGCCGCATGGCAAAGTACGCAAGATTACTTTGAAGTATTTGATACAGTTTTCACGTCACAAGATGTCAACTACTATCCAGAAGTTTGTTTAGCAGTAACTACATCAAACGGTTGTATAGATACAACCTGTAAAGTATTGACTATTTATGAACCAATTATATTTGATGATGTTAACATTTTCTCTCCAAATAATGACGGACTAAATGATGAGTTCACCTTTAAATATAAAGCCACATTGATTGTGGGATTCAATTGTGTTATTGTTGACCGTTGGGGAATTGTTATTAAAGAACTCAACGATATTAACGAAGGATGGGATGGAACTTTTGAGGATGGCTCAAAATGTACAGATGGCGTTTATTTCTACACCTATAGAGCTACCACAATCAATAGCACAACACTGGAAGGTCAAGGAACAATACAATTAATTGAAGGAAGTGAATAAAATCTTAGCGGAATAGATTCAACTACCCTTTCGTCTTAACTGACTTATTATCTGCCAACGTAAAGCTATGAAATACATCCATTTTTAATACATTTGCGCTAATTAGTAACTTATATTATTTATAGCATGCAACTGTACAATAAATTAAGTGCTGAAGAAAGAGCAGCTTTGATAGACGAAGCTGGAGAAGATCGTTTAACGATATCTTTCTATCAGTACCATCAAATTAAAAACACAGAAGTTTTTCGTAATCATTTATTCTTAAACTGGGATCCAATGGATGTTCTCGGTAGAATTTATGTGGCAAGTGAGGGTATAAATGCTCAATTATCTGTCCCTGCTAAAAACTTTAACGATTTTAAAACACATCTAGATAGTATTGACTTTTTAAAAGATGTGCGCCTAAACATTGCTGTTGAACAGGATAATAAATCCTTTCTTAAATTAAAGGTGAAAATCAGAACTAAAATTGTTGCTGACGGTCTAAACGACGACACTTTTGACGTGACTGATATTGGAGTTCATCTTAAAGCGAAAGAATTTAATGATATTATTGAAAAAGATGACACCATCTTAATTGATATGCGAAATCATTACGAAAGCGAAATTGGCCATTTTAAAAATGCTGACACACCTGACGTAGATACTTTTAGAGATTCATTGCCAATTATTACGGATAGTATTAAAGGCCACGAAGAAGATAGAAACATTGTCATGTATTGCACTGGCGGAATCCGTTGTGAAAAGGCAAGTGCCTATTTTAAACATCAGGGATTCAAAAATGTTTTTCAACTAGAAGGTGGAATCATTAATTATGCCCGACAAGTTGATTCAGAAGGATTGGAGAATAAATTTCTAGGTAAAAACTTTGTTTTTGATCACCGAAAAAGTGAACGCATTAGTGATGTTATTATCTCTAATTGTCATCAATGTGGCGAAACTTGCGACACGCATGTAAATTGCGCAAACCAAGCTTGTCATTTATTATTTATTCAATGTGATAATTGCAAATCAAAAATGGACAATTGTTGCTCAGATGAATGTAAAGAAGTAAACGCATTATCTGCAGAAGAACAAAAAGAGTTGAGAAAAGGAAAACACGCAAGTAATAAGATTTTTAAAAAGGGGCGTTCAGAAGTTTTAAAGTTTAAAAAATAACATTTCCTCGCGTAATATTTTTTAGGAAATAAACGCAAAAAATCTCTTATAAAAAACGCTTATATTTGTGTTAATTACGATTCTAAATTCTTCTTTAGACACGAGATAAAGTAAGAATTGAAATTGAAAAAATATATAATATGGATAAATTCGAAAAGGCATTTAACGATATTATTGAGAAAGACCTCAAGGTAGAACCAAGAGATTGGATGCCCGAAAAATATCGAAAAACACTCATTCGCCAAGTGTCTCAACACGCACATTCTGAAGTTATAGGAATGCAACCTGAAGGGAACTGGTTATTGCGTGCACCTTCACTAAGATCAAAGCAAGTTTTACTGGCTAAAATTCAAGACGAAGCCGGACATGGCTTATACCTTTATAGCGTTGCTGAAACGTTGGGTATTACCCGTCAAGAAATGATTGCTCAATTACATGCTGGTGAAGCAAAATATTCAAGTATTTTTAATTATCCAACCCTTACATGGGCGGATATGGGAGCAGTGGGTTGGTTAGTTGATGGTGCAGCCATTGTTAATCAAGTATCTTTACAAAGAACTTCTTACGGACCTTATTCTAGAGGAATGGTAAGAATTTGTAAAGAGGAGAGTTTTCACCAACGTCAGGGCTATGAAATCATGGTTCAAATGGCATTTGGAACACCAGAACAAAAAGAGATGGCGCAAGATGCCCTTAATAGATTTTGGGAACCTGCCTTAATGATGTTTGGACCACATGATGCAGAATCTGCACATTCAAGCCAATCAATGGCATGGAAAATTAAACGTGAATCGAATGATCATTTACGTCAACGTTTTATTGACCGTACTGTGCCACAAGCAGAATTTTTAGGACTAACAGTTCCAGATAAAAACATCAAGTTTAATGAAGAAACGGGTCATTATGATCACAGTCCATTTAACTGGGATGAATTTTGGAATGTGGTGAATGGGAATGGCCCTTGTAATCAAGAACGTTTAGATCATCATAAAAAAGCACTTAGCGATAATGCATGGGTGCGCGAAGCAGCTGCAGCATATGCAGCCAAAACAGAAACTATTTTAGCATAATTGAAATTTTTTAGAAATGGAATCAGGAGATAAAGTTTGGGAAGTATTTGTTCAAAAGAAACCCGGTTTAGCATTTAAGCATGCAGGAAGTTGCCATGGTTATGATAAAAAAATGGCCATTCAAAATGCACGTGATTTATATACAAGAAGAGGTGAAGGCCGCGCTTTGTGGGTTGTTCCTTCGGATGCAATTGTATCAGTACCCTTAGAAGATTCTGAGGCGTTTTTCGATCCGGCAGACGACAAGATTTACAGACACGCGACTTTTTATAAAATTCCAGATGGGGTAAACCATCTTTAAAAAACATTCTCATGGATTTAACGATTCACAATAACGAAGCTAAATTTTTAATACGTTTAGCAGATACTTCTTTAATACTTGGACAACGCCTTGCAGAAATGTGCAGCAACGGACCTTTTTTAGAAGAAGATATTGCCTTATCAAACATTTCACTTGACCTTTTTGGGCGCGCTGAAGAAATGTACAAAATCATTTGCAACATTGAAGGTAACGCTTATACGCCAGACGATTTGGTGTTTAGGAGAAACGAACGTGAATATTTCAACATTAAATTAGTTGAGCAACCCAATACTGATTTTGCATGGGTAATTGCTCGTCAATTTTTACATGACGTGTATTCGCAAGAAGTTTATAAGCAACTTTTAAATTCAGAAAATTCAGAAGTAGTTGGATTAGCTCAAAAAGTATTGAAAGAAATACGTTACAGCTATATGCACGCCAAAGATTGGATGGAGCGATTAGGACTTGGAACTGATGAAAGCAATTCACGCATGCAAACTGCAATTGACCATTTGCTCAAGTATGTTGAAGAAATTTTTGCTTTTGATGACTTAGACAACACTTATTTAACAGATAGTGAAGGTTTAAAAACTGTTTGGAACAATGATGTTGACGCAACATTAGCAGCATGTAATCTTAAACGTAAGGAAATTATGCCACTTACTATGAGAGATTTCAGAGATGGATTTCATAGTGAACATATTGGACATTTATTAAGCATTATGCAATACTTGCCTCGTGCTTATCCAGATGCAAAGTGGTAGATTAGAACTACTCGTTCTGATTACAGTTAGTATTCTATAATTACACTTAAAATTGAATTCGACAGTTGAAAATAGCAATATTTGGGAAATCTTAAAACAGGTTCCTGACCCCGAAATCCCTGCCATTAATTTGGTGGAATTAGGTGTTGTTCGTGCTATTGAAAAGCTAGAAAACAAGCAGTTAAGAATTACTATTACGCCAACCTATACAGGTTGTCCAGCTAAAAAACTGTTTGAAGATTTGATTATAGAAGAATTAGCAAAACATGGTTTTAATGAGGTTGAAATTGTTTCAAAATTAAATCCCGCCTGGACAACTGATTGGCTTTCGGATGAAACGAAAGAAAAGCTAATGAAGGAAGGAATTTCCCCTCCAACAATAGGCGATAAAGTCATCATGTGTCCAATTTGCCAATCTACCAACACTAAATTATTGAGTCAATTTGGTTCAACGCCTTGCCAGTCTTTATACAGTTGTAATGATTGTAAAGAGCCTTTCAACTATTTCAAGTGTCATTGATTTATAGTTTTTAGATTTTTTCTTTGAACTTTATCAATTATGAGGTGTATTTAAAAATACACGTCTTAATAAATCATTGCCTATGAAATTATTTGCCTTATCAATTTTCACTTTATTCACAATCGTAGCCATAGCGCATCCTCATTCTGCTGACTCTATTCATTTTGATTACACATTTCAAAAAAGTGAGTATATGGACAAGGTAATACAAGTTAATGCTTCAATTACTAACCAATCTAGCAAACACTTTTATTTCTTATCAGAATCATGCAACGAGTTGGACTATTATATAACAACGACTGCTCCTAATGCATCCGTTTATATTTTCATTCATTGTAATGCAACTTTTCCAAGAAAAATAGATCTTGCACCTGGAGCAAGCTATGAATTTAAGACTAAAATCAAATATTATAACACATTAGAAAAACTGGGGCTAAATTTAGTATTAACACAACTTTCAAAAGCTTATCAGGTTGATGAAAAATTCATTTCCGATATTAATAGAGACCATAAAAAAAATCATTTAAAACTGTCCGGCCCTGTGCTCTCTGTCCCACTATAAAAGCTTCTTCAGAAAATGGTATATTTACCTTTATTAGATAAAGCATAAAAATAGCTGTTATATGAATTACGTGATTTTTGATTTAGAAGCTACCTGTTGGGATCAATGGGATAAAAGTCAAAATGAAACCATAGAAATTGGAGCTGTACTCATCAATGATCAAAAAGAAATTGTTTCAGAATTTGAAGCATTTATTAAGCCCATTAAGTTTCCAAAGCTGAGTGACTTCTGCATTCAATTAACTTCTATACAACAATCTGATGTAGACAATTCTCCTTACTTCAACGAGGTTATTGCAAAATTTAAGGATTGGTTTGACTTTGAAGCACAAGACTACATCCTTTGCTCTTGGGGATTTTATGATAAAAAACAATTCGAATCTGATTGTAAAATCCATGGATTAAACGCCGAATGGGTGAATCAACATATTAGTTTGAAACATCAATATGGAAAATTCAAAAAATTAAAACGAGCTATTGGAATGAAAAATGCACTAAAATTAGAAGGTTTTAAATTGGACGGCACACATCATAGAGGAATTGATGACGCACGAAACATTGCCAAAATTTTCATTAAGCATTTTGACCAATGGAAATTTAATTAAACCCACTCAGTTAAAAGTGTAACTTAGTTAATAATCTTGAGTTAAAAAACAGACTGCTTTCGAGAATTAAGATGTTTGAACTAGAACGAAAAAATAAAAGATCAGAGTGGGTATTTATGATTTTAAGTGGCCTCTTTCTTGGCTCACTCACTATGCTCAATATTTTAGGGATCACCAAATTTATAGCATTAGATTTTGAGTTCTTTGGCACTGAAATTCCGTTTCCAATAGCCATAGGTGTACTGGCCTACCCTATTACATTTTTATGTACAGATTTCATTAGCGAACTTTATGGAAAAAAACGTGCAAACATGGTTGTCTGGGTTGGGTTATTGTTGAATCTATGGGTCCTCTTTATTATTTGGTTGGGCGGAGAACTACCTCCAGGCCCTACTTTAGATGAGTTTGGAAAAATCGTTCCACATACGAACGGTTCCGTTTTTTATGAAGTACGAACAGCTACTTTTGCAGCAACCACAGCAAGCATGATCTCTTATATTGCCGCTCAGTTTATTGACGTGCATATTTTTCACTATTTAAAAAAGTTAACTGAAGGTAAAAAACTATGGCTACGTAATAACGGCTCAACACTTATCAGCCAGTTGGTAGATTCTATTGCAGTCATTTTAATCACTCATTATTACGCCAATGGATTACCAAAAGATGAATTTGGAGCATTAACAGAACCATTAATCTATTTTATTTTTGCTAGTTATACGTTTAAGTTAGTTACGGCATTGGTAGATACTATTCCGTTTTATTTTGGAGTAAAATTCTTGACAAAATATATTAACGGAGGAAAACCAAACATTGAAAAAATATGAAACTGATCCTTTGCTTATCACTTTTTATTATTGGTTCTATAAGCTATAGTCAGCAAACAATTGAAGACTTTAACATGAAAGGAGAGATCCAAAAAAGTATGGTGATTCGATCCTTTATTTCAAATGAATGGCCAACAGACACAGCGACTTACCTTTTTAATGAAGAAGGAATATTAATTAAAGAAGTAGAGGCACATAAACAGTCAATGGAGTGTTCAAATATTAGAATCTATGATTCAAAAGGAAATATACTCCAGCAAAAATGTCCAGGTTGTAAAAAATCTACCAAATGGATTAACACCTATAATGATGAAGACCTTCTAACAATAATAGCCGTTCCAGTTAATCAGTTAACTTCAACTATGACCTATGACAGTCTTAATAATTTAATTCTAGTTGAGCGCGCTGACAGTTCTAATTTGCGAGGATCCATTTTTTTAGAAAGAACACTCTTTAATTATGACTCACATGGAAATCTATTATCAAAAAAAATATACCAAGCCGATTTTTTTCAGGACACCCTTGCATTAAAATCAAAAGAGAACAACACTTATGATAGCACAGGTAATCTTATTTATAAAGAAGAAACTGAAATTAAAGCAAACAATCTCTACTCTACTTTTTCAACCTATGCCTACAATGAAATTGGAAAATTACACACAATCAAAGTTACATATAGTAATAGATCTACAGAATCCATTACAATTTACACATACGAAAATGGATACCTAGTTTCTGAGATAAGCAAACAGACTTTTGAAAAAAAACGACAAATAAAATCATATAAAAAAGAAAATCATTACGACCGTTATGGCAACATTACCAAATATGTTGACCTAACTATTTCCAGAAATTACACCTACAAGTATGATTCAAAAGGAAATTGGATAGAAAAAATAACCTTCCAAGAAGGTTTTCCACTTTCAAAAACAGTTCGGATCATTACTTATTTTGACTAAAATCAACGGTTAAGTATTGATAAGTGATTAAAACTGATTAAAAAAAACGCAGATTAGTTTTTAACTTTACAACGGTATCCTTTTTGTGCTATAAAGATAAATTTACTTCATGATTCAAACCAACGTTAATCTTCAACCTCACAATACATTTGGACTAGAAAGCATTGCAACCCATTTTGCAAGTTTCAAAACAATTGAAGAATTAAAAGAATTGTTGATTCATAATCAAACAGCCCAACAAGAATTACTCGTATTGGGTGGAGGAAGTAACATCTTGCTTACAAAGAACTTTGATGGCCTAGTATTGAAAAATGATTTGAAGGGAATTGCAACTGTTTCTGAGCAAGAAAATCATTGCCTTGTTAAAGCTTTTGCTGGCGAAAACTGGCATGATTTTGTTCTGTATGCAATAGAAAATAATTTGGGTGGGATTGAGAATTTATCTCTAATCCCTGGCAGTGTAGGTGCTGCCCCTATGCAAAACATTGGCGCGTACGGAACCGAAATTAAAGATGTTTTTCATGAACTTGAAGCACTCAACATTGAAACTTTAGAGGTTAAAAAATTTGAAGCAGACGCTTGCAATTTCGGTTATAGAGAAAGTGTTTTTAAAAGAGGGTTAAAGGGCAAGTACATTATTGTTAGCATGACATTGCGCCTAACAAAAAATCATACGCTCAACACTTCTTACGGAGCAATTGAAAAACAACTAGCCGAAATGAAGATTACTGCTCCAACCATTAAAAATGTCAGTGATGCTGTTATCGCCATTCGCCAATCTAAATTGCCTGACCCAAAACAAATAGGTAATTCTGGGAGTTTTTTCAAAAATCCGGTAATTGGGAAAGAGCAATTTGAAACACTCAAAATAAATTTCCCAAACATTGCCCATTATCCAATTGATGAAAACAATATTAAACTTGCCGCAGGTTGGTTAATTGACAATGCAGGTTGGAAAGGTAAGACTATTGACAATTATGGCGTTCATAAAAACCAAGCACTTGTTTTGGTTAATTACGGCGGTGCCCAAGGCCAAGATATTTATAATTTATCTCAGGAAATACTAGAGTCTATCAAATCAATTTATGGAGTTGATTTGGAGCGTGAAGTCAATATCATTTAAGGTTCTTTACTTCAGCTCATCTTTTTCATTATTCGTTTTTTTACTGCTTAGGTATTCACACTGTTTTTGTGTTTTCAGGTAATTGTACCTACAATTATTCCTTTTTATAATTGTAAAATTGGAGTAGAAAAACTTAATAGAGATTGTAATTTAAACTAACCTAATAACCTATGAAACTTAATTATTTTGGCATAATTGCCCTTGCATTGCCTTTCTTTATAACCAGTTGCTCTGGATCATCAGAAGATGATGAAAACACAGATGGTACTGAAGATTTAGTGCAAACAGCAACTGAAAGTTCTACTTGTGACTGTGAATCTGCGTGGTTCAATGGCACTAGTATTTTAGCTCCTAACGAAGGAAGCTCTAGTGCATTCGCAGACACTTCTACAACCAACTGCCTTTTCCATCAATGGTCGTGGCAAAAGTTCTTATACATTACACAAGTTCCTTCTGGAGAATCACAACCTTTTTTCCTAAGTAAAATGGAACAAGTAACGAGTAGCATGGATCCAATAAACAACCCAAGTGGATTAATGGAATTAACCGAATACGAGCAAGCTGGTGGAGGCGGAATCTTGATGTCCAACGAAACTTATAACGGACAAACCGATACTGTTTTTTATTCAATCCACATTACCGATCAATTTAGAGCAGATGCGGACTCTTTTAAAACAATGATTATTAATGACCCGTCAACAGTAAATAATCGTGAAACATTCAATGTAGGAGCGGTAGAATTGAAAGTATCATGGGTTAATTCAAGTTCATTAAAAAGTGAAGATTTACCAAATTATTATACAACTGATGCCCTTGTTGAAGGTGTAACAACCAATGTTGCCTTATTAGGAATGCACGTTGTTGGTGTGGTTGAAAATCATCCTGAATTTATTTGGGCAACTTTTGAGCATTATGATTTAGCAGCATACTACGACTGGTCGAGCACAACTACAAGTGATATACCTGTATCATCTCAAAATAACCTTCCATTTTTTAATAGTTCAGAAACAGCGAGTTTATCAGATATTTATTGGCCATATGGAGATGCTGATGTGCGTAATCCTAACAATGTATTTGCAATTAATAAATACGGAACTCCGCGCACTGCTTTAGACTCTTTTATGACAGGAACTAGTCAGGTTGATGCAGCTGAGAACTATAATAACATTGATAATATAAATGAATCCGTGCTGGATACTTTAACTAAAAAAGGATCTGCTGAGAATTTGCTTTGGGCAAACTATTTTTACAATGGCGCTATTTGGATGAATATGGATGGATTAACACATGACCAACAAGTTGATTCAATTTTAGCAAGAGTATCTAATTTCGGTGATCCAAATTATGGAGGACCGTTAAGAGGATCGCTTAATGCATATAATGTTACTATGGAGACATATGAACAAACACAAAGTAAAGCACATATCTATGACATGGAAGTTGATAGTTTAATGAACTGTCTTATTTGTCATGGACCAAGTTCATATTTAGAAATTGCTGGAGTAACAAACGCACAATCACCAACCTATCTTAGTCACATCTTCATGAATCAAATGTTTGATGCAGACTCTACATTAACATTAGACGAAGTGAAAGATTTACGCTTCTCAATGTTCCACAAGTACAGAAAATAATTTTCATTAACCCAATAAGGCGATTATCCCCAAAGTAATCGCCTTTTTTTATTCACCCTACAAATTAACCCTACAAAATGGCTACTACCACAATAGTGTTCGATCCTATTATTGAACAAAACACTCCAAACCCTTCCACAATTACCGTTACAAAATCAAGTTGTTTCATCTATGGAATTACAGATAATCAAACGGGACTTTTGTACTGGAGCGGAGACAATACTTCTTCTAGTTTCACTGTTGATTTTGGATCAAATCAATATTATTACATTACTGCAAAAATCAAATCATACAAAATAAATGATGTGGAATATAACGTTCCGGATGATGTGATAATAGAATTTGTAAATGTATTTAGCATAAATGATACAACAGTTAATATGAACCCTAGTCAAACACCTGTTGTTGCATATGCTTTTCATCAATTTATATCATACAATAACCTAACTGCAAATGGCGACTTTACTATTTCGGGTACAGATCGGCAAATGGGATTGGCAATGGGTATGAAGCTAAACTTTATGAGTACAGATGGTTCACTCTCTAATGTTATCAGCAGTTCTCCCAATTCATATGAAACAAATAGTTGGGCTTTGTGGGGTTCTTTAACCAACCTATTAGTAAACGCCATCAATCCTAATACTGACAATTACAACAATTTTGTTACCATTACTGGAGATTCGAATGCTACTTTTTTTCAAGGATATTATAACCTTGTAGAAAATCCATTCCTATCTTCTCCAGAACAGCTAGAAGATCTCTACAATCAAGGAGTTGGGCAAGCTATTTATCAAGTCCCCAATTTGCAGCACCTCGATTTACCTCAAGAAGAATCTCCAATTCCTAACAACTGGAATTTAGCTATAAAAGTAAATAGTAGTGGCGCTCCTAATTTTATAATTGCTGGGGCGGCTTATATTACTTTTGACAAAAATGATCGGGGTTGGTTAACCACAAATGTAATGGCAGGCACTCCAAATTCATCAACATTTTGTGTGGTGCTAGAACCAGATGGCTCTCCTGCAGATTTTTCTCCTGTAGTTGGTGGTGGACTGTTAGGTGTTGGATTTGGTGTTACAACTGATGCCGCGAAAGAAAATATATTTTTCGGAAATTTCGGTTGGGGACCTACGCAATGCAATCCGCATGAAGGAAGTATATCTCGATTTGATTTAGACGGAAACCCCGTCAGCCCTTCTCGCGGGTATACCAAAGGAACTTCTCGGGTTCAGGGATTAAATTTTGATAATGATGGCAACCTCTGGGTAACCTCATGGGGAAGTCAGGAACCTTTCGCTCCTGCAGATGTTATTTACCCATTTGACAATAAACCTAGTGCAATTGTTGTCTATCAATATGATTCTTCAACTGGAGAATTAGATTATGATAATCCAATCGTTAAAAATTTGGGTAAAAACGGCAATCCTTATCTTGCTACTTTTGATGTGGCCTTGCACCCTACCAACGGATGCATGTATGTATCATGTGCCGGAACAAAACAAAAAGGACAATCAGGATTATTTCAATGCCATTTGGAAAATGGTGAAGTAATTATAACCAATAAATGGAATCACGAAATTCCAAATTCAAATGCTGACTTTTTTGAAGGACTTCGACAAGTTAATTTTGATAGTTTAGGAAACGTTTATGTTGGTTGTATTGCCACAGGAAAAAGCCGCGTTGTAAAACTGAACGAAAACCTGGTATACCAAGACAACTACACTGAAAACATCAATCGTCCTTGGTCAGTAACAATTGACAAACAAGACACTATTTTTGCCGGCAACTTTGGAACAGAACTTTTAGGTCTTGAGTCTGGCGAGCACCCCACTTTTTCACAACTTCCTTTTAGAACAACAGGTGTAACTGTCATGAAAAGTGATGGAAATGGAAATTACGAAAATGGAAACTTAATGACTCTTCCAACAGGCGGGGCAGAAGTGATGTTAGCTAATGGATTTCCACTTTATGGTAACATTGCAACTTTCGCAAATAAAAATAGCAGGCACGAACCTACAGTTTATCAACAATCTTCTTATATCCCCTTAATGCGAATTACATCTTCTACAGTTGATGGTGCAGGAAACTTATGGGTAATGAACAATTGGAAGCCATCTGCAACGATTGATATACTTGAAAACCCTGGAGGAGATGGTGTGGTCATTTTCTTAGGCGTAGCAAGCCCTGCAAACTAAATAGTCTTACACAAAAAGGAGTGTAAGTGCGTTTTGCAAATTTGCAAATGGGTTTTGCAAGCTTATTTTCATGGGCTTTCCCGCATGTTTCGCATCTTTGATTTAGTTACAAACATGCCACCAAATTCGGTCGCCAAAATTCCTTTTTATGTTTAAATTCTCTTTAATAGTATTACTATTTATTTGCTCTTACGCAAATGCACAAACAAAAGCTATTGCATTTAAAAGCCATAGCGGAAACCTCCAATATTACACGCCAAAAGGCAATGACAACTTTGGAATTGTTGAACCTATGCCTCGCTTGGATAGCATTGTTAGAATAAACGACTCAACTGTTGTGCAATTTCACAATACTATACAAGGCCCTTTTTTTTACGACACATTGCAAAACCATCCCTTTTGGAATCAACCCAACTTAAACATTGATAGTTTGAAGGATGCTAATTATACTGGTGTGAAATTTATAGGTTTTAAACCGAAAAAAATATCAAAACGCCAGGTTCAAGTTGTAAAGCCTATGCGTGAAAAGAAAAATAAAAAACGTAAAAAGCTAACTA
>CAKZPK010000226.1 GCA_937139035.1 uncultured Crocinitomix sp.
GGAAAGCATATGTGGATGGAGGCGAAGTTCCTATTTCTCGTGTAAATTATGTATTGCGTGCTATTGAAGTTCCGGCTGGTGAGCACACTGTTACTATGGAGTTTAAACTAGACTCTTATGACAAGGCAACGACAATAGCAACAATTGGTTCAATTGCAATCATTTTACTTTTATTAGCAGGGTTGTACTTAGAGTCTAAGCGTGAAGGTGAAGTAGAAGAATTAGATACCGAAATTCCAAATGAGTTCGAAGACTAGTAAAGGAAAACGCGTATTAATTATAACCTACTATTGGCCTCCAAGCGGAGGAGCGGGTGTGCACCGTTGGTTAAAAGTTTCAAAGTATTTAGCAGAGAATAATGAATGCTTTGTATATACCCCAGCTAATCCTGATTTTGCTTTAAAAGATGAAAGTTTATTGCAAAAGGTTTCACCGAAAATTAAGGTGATAAAACGCAAAATTTTTGAACCTTATTTTATCTATCGGGCATTTGTAAAAAAATCAGATAAAGGGCAAGTAAATCAACCTTCTTCTGTAGATGCATCTAAAAGCCCAATTAAAAGAATGGGCAAATGGGCTAGAGGGAATATGTTCATTCCAGACCCTCGTGTTTTTTGGGTAAAACCGTCATTTCGCCATCTTAAAAAAATAATTAAAGAAGAAAAAATAGAGGTAGTTATAAGCACAGGTCCTCCTCATAGCATGCATTTAATTGGTTTGAAACTCAAGAATCATTTTGGAGATAAAATAAATTGGATCGCAGATTTTCGAGACCCTTGGACGAATATTGATTTTTACGACATGCTTAATGTCGGTAAAAGAGCGGATAATAAAAACCGCAGATTGGAAAAAGAGGTGATTGAAACCTGTAATACATTAGTAACCGTCAGTCAAAGCTGGGCGAATAATTTTGTTGAATTAGGAGCTACAAATGCAAAGGTTATAACAAACGGGTTTGACAGTGAAGATTATAAGCAGGAGAACGAACCTAAAAAAGAGCGATTTATAATAACGCATTTGGGTTCAATTAATGCCGCAAGAAATCCTGAAGCACTTTGGATTGCTTTGAGCAAACTTTGTGAAGAAAGAGAAGGTTTCAAAGAAAATCTTTCGGTTAGGCTAGTGGGAAATGTCCATTTAGATGTAAATAAAGATGTTGCCAAGTATAATTTACAAGATAATGTAAGTTTTGTTGCAAATATGCCGCATAAAGACGCAATTAATGAGTTATACAACAGTTCAATATCACTACTGTTGTTAAATGATGCGAAAAATATTGATGGTATAATACCTGGGAAGGTTTTTGAATACATGGGAGTAGGAAATCCTATTTTGGCAATTGGAAAACCGAATGGAGATGCAGGTAATATTATTACAGAAAATAAGTTGGGAGTTATAACGAATTTTGGAGATGCTGAGGCGGCTACAAAAGCTGTAAGTGGGTTTTATGAATCTTTTCTTAATAATGATTTAAGAGGGTTTACAAAAGAGAATTTAGACAAGTTCTCAATTAAAAGTATAAGTCAGTCATTTGAGTCAATATTTTAATGCATATGGAGAATAAGTTAGAAAAAGTAGTGATGGTAGGGCTTGGGTATATTGGATTACCTACAGCAGCATTAATGGCAAGCAAAAAGTTTAATGTTTTAGGAGTTGATATTACCCAATCCGTTGTGGACACGATTAATAATGGAGAAATTCATATTGTAGAGCCAGATTTATCAGGAATTGTAAAAGATGTAGTAAGTAAAAAAACGTTGCGTGCTTCAACCGTTCCGGATCATGCAGATGTCTTTATGATTGCAGTTCCAACTCCATTTAAAGAAGGATTTAAACCAGACATTTCTTACGTTGAAAATGCTACTAGGGCTGTAATTCCCTTTTTGCAAGAAGGAAATTTATTCATTATTGAATCAACTTCACCAATTGGTACAACTCAAAAAATGCGAGATATCATTTTTGAAGAACGCCCGGAATTAGTTGATAAGATCTACATTTCGTATTGCCCAGAAAGAGTATTACCCGGAAAAGTCATTTATGAATTAGAACATAATGATCGGGTAATTGGAGGTATTAACGAAGCGTCTTCGCAAATAACAAAGGAGTTTTATAGAAAAATTGTATCCTCTAATTTATATGTAACCAATTCGCAAACGGCTGAAATGTGTAAACTCGTTGAGAACTCCTCAAGAGACGTTTCTATTGCTTTTGCGAATGAACTGTCCATTATTTGCGAACGTGCAGATATTAATGTGTGGGAATTGATTGAGCTAGCAAACAAGCACCCACGCGTAAATATTTTGAATCCTGGAACAGGGGTTGGAGGTCATTGCATTGCTGTTGACCCATGGTTTATTGTCGCAGATTATCCTGAAGAGGCAACAATAATTAAAACCGCGCGTGAAATTAATTCGTATAAAACACTTTGGGTTATTGAAAAAGTGAAAAACGAAATTTTGATGTTTGCGCAAAAAGAAAATAGAAAGCCAAAAGTTGCTTTATTGGGATTAGCTTTTAAACCCAATATTGATGATTTAAGAGAGTCGCCAGCTGTTCAGGTTGTTAAGGCCTTAAATGATGCAAATCTAAATGCTGATTATTATGTGGTTGAACCTAATATATCAGAAAGTAAAGAGAATCATTATTTAAATGTAGATTTGCATGCTTATAAGGAGGCTTATAAATCGGCAGATATTGCTGTTTTCCTTGTAGGCCATAAAGAGTTTAAAGATTTAATTGCAGATGATTCTATTTTAGAATTAGATTTTTGTGGAATACGAGAATGAATTTGAAGAAAAAAATATTAATTGTATTTGGAACCCGACCAGAAGCCATAAAAATGGCGCCATTGGTAAAAGCTTTTGAAAACTATCAGTCGGATTTTGAAACGAAAGTTTGTGTAACCGCACAGCATAGAGAAATGTTGGATCAAGTACTTGACATTTTTGAAATAGATCCAGCTTATGATTTGGATTTAATGAAAAAGGATCAAGATCTATACGACGTAACAAGCAACATTTTGGGTTCATTTAAAAAAGTATTGGATGATTTTTCGCCAGACTTGGTTTTGGTTCATGGAGATACAACTACAACTTTTTCAGTTTCCCTATCATGTTATTACAAAAAGATAGCTGTAGGACATGTTGAGGCAGGGCTACGAACAGGAAATATTTATTCACCTTGGCCAGAAGAAGTTAATCGTAAATTGACCGGTGCAATAGCGAACTATCATTTTGCACCCACTGAAAAATCAAAAGAAAACCTGTTGAAAGAAAATGTTGAGATAAACGACATTTTAGTTACGGGTAATACAGTTGTTGATGCATTATTTTTGGCATTAAAGAAAATTGATGAAAATCAATCCTTAAAAGATAAACTAGTTAGCGAAACAGTAGAACTTTTACCCAATGTTAACCTTGACGAAGATAAAATTGTTCTTATTACAGGACATAGACGGGAGAATTTTGGAGAAGGTTTTAGAAATATTTGTGGAGCAATTAAAGAATTGGCAAATAAATTTAAAGAAACAACATTTGTTTATCCTGTGCATTTAAATCCAAATGTAAAAGGACCTGTTAATGAACTATTAACTGGAATACCTAATGTTCGATTAATTGCCCCATTGGGATATTTATCCTTCATTCACCTTATGAGTAAGTCCTATTTGATATTGACAGATTCTGGCGGAATTCAAGAAGAGGCACCAAGTTTAGGAAAACCAGTTTTAGTAATGCGTGATACTACTGAAAGGCCAGAAGCTGTAAATGCTGGTACTGTTAAACTAGTAGGAACAAATAAAGACTTAATTATTGCAGAAGTTTCAAAATTAATTGAAGATGCTGCATACCACGCCAAAATGTCTAATGCTGTTAACCCTTATGGAGATGGGAATGCATGCGAACGAATTATAAATCATTTAAAATAGGGCAGTTTAAACTGTTCAAATGAAGAAAATTTAAGCACTGATGTTATATAAAATATTAAATTCCAAATTTGTTGAAAGAACCAAAAGAAAAATGGGGAGGTTAACAGGACTTCATGTCAAAGTGAAGCGTTTTACCGCATCAGCAAGTGAGCCACTAAGAACAGTTTTAATTATCAATAATTTAGGTATTGACCACGTGTTGGACGTGGGTGGAAATACAGGGCAATTTGCAGAGTCACTCTATGATTTTGGTTATAAGAACAAAGTTGTTTCATTTGAGCCAGTTGGTGTATGCCATGAACAAATGCTTAAAAGAAGCAAGAAGTATCCAAATTGGGAGGTTGCAGAAAAAATGGCAATTGGTGATAAGGATGAAACTGCAATGATTAATGTGACCAATGACACTGTTTTTAGCTCGTTGTTAGAAGTGAAAAAATGGCATTCAGACCTTAAATCAACCTCCAAAATGGTTAAGAAAGAAGAGGTGCAGGTGCATAAATTAGATACAATTGTTTCCAATTATATAAAAGATCCAGCAGCATCAAAGATTTTATTAAAAATTGACACGCAGGGATTTGAAAAAGAAGTGTTGGCAGGAGCCGAGGAACTTTTAAAGCACGTAACCGCCATAAAAATTGAAATACCTTTAACACCAATTTATGAAAACGTTGGTTTAGGTTTTTACGAAACGTTTGAATTTTTGAGAGAGAATGGTTACAAACCTTACAGTTTTAACAATGAAGGCGTGAATTTGAAAACAGGGCGCGTAAATACAATTGACGGACTGTTTGTGAAAGAAAAATAGGGGTAGAACCAAAAAAAAGATTCGTAGAAAAAAATGAAGATTTTATATTTTGTTTTAAGCGATAATGGTAGAGATATCGATATGGTAATGCCATTGAGATATTTTCTTGAAGAAGTTTTAGGGCATACTTTCAATGTTTCTTATGTGTTTGACTGGCATCAAATTAATCGCCAGAAACCGGATGTGATAATGCTTCCTAACACTATTGGAGCCCCAATTTATTTTGAGCTTTCAAAATTTGCTTATGAAAGCGGAATACCTGTGTTTGCTCTAGATTCAGAAGGGCATTTTAGAACAGATAATATTTATAATTTTTGGGGACATAATAAAGACAAGTTTTACTACCAGGATTATTTCTGTGCTTGGTCCAATAGAACAAGAGATTATTTAAAAGTTGAGACCAGACAAGCAGACCAAATTGTGACAACCGGAGGTTTAGGATTTGACGTATACTCAATTTATAAGTGTAAATCAAAAGCAGAATATTTAAAAGAGCACAATTTAGATTATAAATATGTTGTAGGTTACGCGGCTTGGGCATTTGGTAAAGTAACATCTGAAAAAGGACGCCGTGACTTAATATCATATTTTAAAGGAGATGAAACGCAATTATCAAAGATGGAACCACAAAGGTTCGCTATTGAAAGTATGTTGCGTCACGCCATTGAAAATAATCCGGACACGCTTTTTATATTAAAGGTACATCCGCTAGAAAGAAAAGAGCTTTTTGAAGAACCTCCTTTGAATGAAATATCAAATCTCCTTGGATATGAAAATGTCATATTTGAAGATGAGAATAGTAAGATTTCAGATTTGATGAATGTTTCTGATTTATGGTTGTCTTTTGAATCTACTACCGCAATTGAGGCTTGGGCTTTGAATAAATTAACCGTTTTATTGCAAAATGATCCTGATTTTTCAAGTTCTATTGCGGAGAAAAAAATGGATGTAAGTCAGCCAATAGCTAGAAATAGCGAAGAAGTACAAGCATATATTGATGAGGTTAAAAAAACGGGAGCATTAGTTGCTTTTGATAACCCAGACCGTGAGATTAAACGAGGAGAGGTTATTGGAGAATCTGTAGGGTTCTCAGATGGATATAACCATTTACGAGTGGTTTACTTCTTCATGAAAACCTTAGAAAGAAGAAAGACGATTACTCCTAAATATCGTTTCTTATTAAAGTATTATATCCGATATATTTTAATCTTAATTGGAGTCAAATTTCATAAAAACAAACTCTTTCTTAAGCTGCCTAAGGTTAAGAAATTTCTATTCATTTTTAAGCATTATCATTTTAAAGATTTACATGCTTTGTATGAATCGCGCAAACCTCAGTTTGCTGAATTTTATAAAAAAAATAGAATTGTTGAGCGTTTTAAATCTGGTGAATTATTTGATGAAATTATACAACCAGAAGACAAAAAAAGCACTTAAAATAGGGGTGTTTCCTCATTTCAAAATTCACTTGTAATCATTGGTATTTCCGTAAAAATGGTTATTTTTATCGTTTAAAAATTGTATTTCAACGATAAAAGATATTTAATCAAGGTGAAAATAAATGAACAACACATCATATCTTAAATTTATCTTAAAATAGAAAACCGCCCAAACAATTCCCAATATGAACAATAACTACTTAACCAAAAGGAAAAATAAATATTACTTTAAAGTGTTTATTTCTCTAATATTTATTCTATTTTCAAGTGTTTATTCCTTAAGTGCTCAGGATTGCTCTCCAAACGCAGGTCCAGATATTGTAATCTGTGATGGAGACACATTAACGCTTTCTGGTTCAGTGTCGAACCCGCCAAGTAGGCCGTTTACGGGTTCCGAATGGGGGCAAACTGGAGGTCCATCTGTAATTATAGATGATCCAAATGCCCTAAC
>CAKZPK010000227.1 GCA_937139035.1 uncultured Crocinitomix sp.
AAATCTTTGGCCTATGATTTAGGCTTTGAGTATCCTCAATATTTTAGTAAGCTCTTTAAAACAAAAACGGGCATGAGCCCAAGCGACTTTAGAAATTTAAATTGAGAAAACTTTAGTCTCAAGGATCTATAATAATGGACTAGTTTGTAGCAAGCGTTTCAGCATTGAAAAATGCTTATCTTTAACCAAATCGTTAATGTTAATTCGTGATGTGATTAATTGAGCGATTATGAGCTATGAAACGAAACCAATTCAGCATATTGAACCATTTTTTCTTCTTTTCACTTCTATTCATTTCGTCGTATTCAATAGCGCAGTTTGATGGATATTGTCTAGAACGTCGAACTGCTGAAGTAGAAGGTGTTTTATTGAGTGTTTCAGGAAATAGTATCATTTTGGATTCTTGTAATACGCGTTCATTAAAGGTGGGGAGTTTTGGCCGCTTATCGCAGGAATGGAAACGAGATGGTATTTTGTTTGATGTTACTTGGAGCAAATGGATTCTTTTAGCAGATGTTAAAGTAGTTAAAAGAAGTGGACAGCGTGTTGAGTTAGAAGTTATCAGAATCCGGAATGAGGACATTAGTCAGTATAATTTATATCCTGTATTAGATGAGCGTTTTGCTTTAGGTGAAAAAATACAACTTATTACCTATGCGCAAAAAAAATGTGACCTCACTGTTGAATATTGGGAGGATGGTACAACGGTTCAAAAAAGTGGTTGTAAATGCAGAGGAATGAAGATTGGTACTTGGAAGGAATATTATAAATCTGGAGCAGTAAAAGCAATCTACTGGCATTATAATGATGAGGTAATTGAGGGAAGAACCATTACTTTTTACGAGTCGGGTGATACTTTGAGTATTGGTGGATATGAATCACGAGAAAAACAGGGGCCATGGCGCGAGTTCTATCCTTCTGGTGTGCTCAAATTTGAAGGTAATTATGTGAGAGGAAAAGTTGCTTTGGCATATGCCGATTATCATGAAAATGGAGTTTTAAAAAGTGAAGGAGTTTATGATACACATGAAGAGAAAGAGGGACTATGGAAGACCTATCATGATAATGGCAATATAGAATCCGAGATCTTCTATTCACACAATGAAACGAGAGGCGTTTACCGTACATATTACGCTAATGGCGACACTGCAATATCAGGCAATTATGTTTGGCATGGCTCCCGCATTGGAGTATGGCGTTATTATTACCTTACTGGAGCTTTAAAAACGGAAGTTAATTATTACTCAAAAGGGACTCACACACCAGAAAGAAAAGTTTATTACGAAAATGGAAACTTGCAGGAAGTAAGTTATATAGACGAAGAGGATGGTGATACTACTCGGCGCTATACTGTTTATTATTTGAATGGAAATGTAAAGAGGACAGCTGAGTTTTCAGGCGGAGAAAAATTTGGTGAAGAAATTATTTATTTTGAAAATGGACAGATTAAGACAACTGGAGAGAATGCCTGGAATAAAAAATCGGGTACTTGGTTAACCTATGATGAAAACGGAAATTTATTGTCGGAAATTGGCTATGCGAGTGGTCATTATTATTTGCATTGTATTTGGTATTATCCCAACGGGCAATTATTGAAGGATGTTTATTACTATGATCAAGGCACACCAAAAAATGATTATATAGAGTATTATTCCAATGGTGAAGTTAAAATTGATGGCACCTATGGTTATGGCGAATTATCTGGGAAAAAAGTAGGAACATGGAAATTTTTCTATTCAAACGGTAAAAAGAAAGAGATGCACAAATACAAGGATGGAAAAGAAATTAACAAGTGGTTTTCTTGGGATGAAAATGGAAAAAAAACAGTGCATACTAATTGAGAGAACATAGTAATATGAAGAAGGTATTAATAGCAATAGATAAAAGTAAATCTGCCCTTAACGCAGCAAAATTTGGAATCAACTATGCAGTGAGTCATGATTTAGAAATTGGAATTGTAGAAGTAACCAATTACTCTGTTGGAAATATAGATGCTGGTGTATTACCAGAGGAGGCAGATAAAGCCAGCCAAATTCAAGCAAAAGCCAAGGTAGAACAATTAAAATCACTCTTTCCAAATACAGTTATAAAGGAGTTTGAGCCAATAGGAAAGCCTACTGATGAAATAAAAAAAATAATAGAGACTTGGGGAGCAGACATGCTCATCATTGGTCACCAAACACATGGTTTATTGCATAAAATATTTTCAGTTAACATTGAAGAACAATTGGTCAATCATATCAATATTCCTTTGCTTATTGTTCCTGAAAAATAGAGAGTCTAAAGGTTAGTATAATAAACTTATGAAGGACACATGTAAAAAGTGGCAATCTGATTGGCGAAAAATAATGGGATTTGATCCTATCACAGATTCCGAATATGATTCAGATTTTGACATTCATTTTGGTTTATGGGAATTGGAGAAGGATAAATTACATGAATGCTTTTCAATTTTACCTTTTGGAGAAAAAATGTATAGCAGAGTTATTTGTCAATTGGAACAAGATAAAAACAATGCCAATAATGATGATTATCTGCTGCAATTAGCCGTAACAGCTATTTCACGCCTCACTAGCTATATTAATTCTCCAGAATTAGAAAACGCTAAAATTAGGATAGTTAGAGGAAATGAGGAGGATAGAATTCGCCTCTTAATGAATGCAGATCCTATCGCACAGGAATTACAAGACGATTTATGCGATTTGATTCAACAAGAATCTGGCGAGCAAGCTTATTTTGCCTACTTCTTTTTGACAGAACCTTTGTACAGAATGTCTTCTTATTATGAACCTGTATATTGGGTGTTGTGGGCATTAACAGGAATTCCAAATAATGATCCTTTTGAGCCAATCTATCGTCTTTGGGAATTAAATTGTCAAATTGTAATTGATGACGAGGGAATTCTTATTTTTCATAACACTAACTAATTAGAAAAAATAAAGAAGATTTGGAAATAATTGATTTACCCAATAGAATAACAGATTTGTTAGATGAATTAAATTCTCCTGAAAGGTTAAGGAAACATTTGCAAATTGTCCATGCCACTGCTTATGATCTCATTTCACAATTCAAGGAAAAGTGGCCTTTTATATCCATTAACGAAGAATTGGTTTTGTTTGGGGCAGGAACACATGATATTGGCAAGGCTGAAATTAAATCAGAATTATTTGAAGGTGGGAAAAAACATGAACTAAGAGGAAAGCAGTTACTTATTGAACATGGTTTTACGCAAAATGAAGCAAAATTTGCCTTTACGCATGGTAATTGGCAAGATAAAAATATAATGTTGGAGGATTTGCTCGTGACTTTAGCAGACAAAGTGTGGAAAGGAAAAAGAGTTGACGCTTTAGAAGAAAAAGTGGGGCAGATGTTAGCCGAGAAACTTACCACCGACTATTGGGAAATTTATACAGGATTGGATCAAATTTTAGAAAAACTTGCCAATGGTGCAGATGAACGGTTAGCTTGGCAAAATCGGTAGTTTTTAGTATTAATCCAGTATTGATTGAATTTCTTCAAGTAAAGATTGTTTCCGCTCTTCTTCAAAAATATTTTCTTTCTTAGCAAAGCCATTGAATATATTGTGCTCCTTATTTTTACACCAATTAATTAATCTAACAATTCCGCTTCGGGTTATTATACCATCTGCAGATTCAATTTTAGGGCAAGCTAATACAATCCACTTTACGCCATCTTTCAAAGAAAGAATAACAGCTCGATCCTCATCAAATTGCTGTAATCCATAATGAAGCGTATGACTTTGATCTTCGCAAATAATTTTCACCTGAACTCCGTCAAACGCAGTTTGGTCAGTTTCATCATATACCCACCAGAGATATTCTTTGTTTCCAACATTTGCTCTATTCTTATTCTTTTTGCTGACAGCCATTAATACTTTGTTAATCAAACGCAATATAAAAATTATATTCAGTGATTTGAAGTAGGTTAATATTGAGTAATTTTATTCAAACAGCCGAGTTAATTAAACCAGTGTAGATATAAAAAGAACGAATGAGTGAGTTTTCAGGCTATGAAAAAATGGCCAATAGTCTAAATAAGTTAGGATTAAACGAGAGTGATTTTTCTAAACTGGAAAAATTAAAATGGGTGGTTACCGAGAAAGTTCATGGTGCTAATTTTAGTTTTATTTATGACAATGGAGTATTAAAATTTGCGAAAAGAAAGGACTATTTATCCTGGAAGGATGACTTTTTTGGATTTCAGTTAGTTGCGAATAGAATAGAGGAGAATATTATTCGATTGTTTGAAGATTTAAGTACTAATATTGAAGGTGAAAAATTCATGATATATGGTGAATTGTTTGGTGGTGAGTATCCTCATGCTGATGTAGAACCAAACCCTAATTTGCAAGCAATTCAAACCGGCGTATACTATTCACCAACTGTAAATTTTTGTGCTTTTGATATTGCTGTTGAAACCAGTGATAAACAACCAAAAGAATATTTAGACTATGAAACCGCCCTCTTTTATTTTAAACGGCATAATATATTTTGCGCAGAACCTTTGCTCATAGGTAAGTTTGCAGATGCTCTAAATTTTAATACAAGAATTAACTCAATAATTCCAAAGCAGTTAAACCTGCCAGAGCTAGCTGATAACTTGATTGAAGGTGTCGTTATAAAACCTTATAACCAGCCAGGTAGTGTTAGTATTTCTGTTAGACCAATTGTTAAGATAAAGAATAAAGAGTTTGATGAAGAAAAGAAATTTCACCAAGCCGAGAAATGGATATACGTCCCAAATGTATCATCTAAATCAGAAGATTTAGCATTCATTTTAAATGAGATTAGAACTTATATAACCTTTAATCGGTTAGAAAGTGCAATTTCCAAAATTGGTGCATTCGACTTTACGAATGAGCAACGCATTTTTGATATTGAATTAGAATTTTTGAGAGATACCATAGCTGATTTTAATGAGGATAATCAAAACCTGCTAAATGAATTGTCTAAAGAAGAAAAAGATTGGATTAACGAAAGACTAAAAGCAGATATAAAGAAGATGATTCGATCCAACAAAATTTCTTGAAGTCGAGAGAACTAGCTTTGTGAAGGCATCTAAAAAAAGTTATATTTAGCTAACTATTAATGATTATTAGAAATTGAATGAAAATAACAACAGTACACAACATTGCATTTGATGAAGAGGAGGATATAAAGGCAGCTACGTTGTCGTCCGCTAATGAACTGGTAGTACTAACAAGCGCTGGAACTGTTGGGCGCTATTATATTAAAGAGCAAAAAAAAGAAGCTTTATTTTCAGTTAAAAGTAGTATTGGTTATAAGGACGGTGGATTTGACATTGATGCGTTAACTACAATTTATACGCTAGGTTCAATTGTGGTGGTTGTAAATGATTTTAAACGTCATGGTTTTGTTCATTATCCTGGTAAGTATAATGTGCTGCGATTGTGGCGGGGAGAGTATCATGCTGAGATTTCGTGTTTTCCAATTGCTTTATTTAAAAATGAAGATGGTATTCCGCATTTAGTTTATGGCGAAGATTGGAATCATTTGCAAATAATGAACTTAGATACAAGACAAGTGCTTACTGCTGCAAAATCATTGATAGAAGTAAATGCAGAGGAAAGGCATATTGAGTTTTATAAAAATCACGAAGAAAGTAACAAGCTTGCTTGGCCAAGGTCTTACGACTATTTTTTTGGGGAACTACAAATGTCGCCTGATAACAAACATTTCTTAAGTGCAGGTTGGGCGTGGGGATCATGTGATGCATACAATGTGTATGAGGTAGACCATTTTATTAATAACAATAGAATTCAGGATAAAACCATTAATGGATGGGAGCATGACAATAGAGCAACTTGTTGGATTGACTCTGAAACGGTTGCAGTAGCTTATAATCCACTTGCTGAAGGAGATGATGATGCTACGAAAGAGACTCCTCAAGAATTCCATTTTTACAAAGTACTTGAGAAGGAAGGAAAGATGGAGAAGAAAGTTGCAGTTGTTGGGTTAGATGTTATTAATGCTACAATTCATTTTAATAAAACGCTTAATGCAATCATTCTTTTTTCAGATAGTATAGGAGTTGCACTCGTTTCTTTGGAGGGCGAAATTCTATTGCATGATGAGACAATTATTCCAGATTCTTACAATTCAGATTTAAACTTATTACTAAAGACTGATGCTAAATCAGCAGTTATTTATAAAATTGAATAGTGAGGATATGAGTCAGTTGAAAGTAAGAAAGAGATTAGGAAAAACGCCTATCACATGCCCTTGTTGCAAAGAGGTGAAAACCTTGGATGATACTCCTTTAATAACTATTTTTCAGAAGCAAGCAAAGGCAGGAGTCTATCGTGAAAAAACAGATACCGTTGAGGCATTAAATAAAGTGATCCTTTCTTCAATAGATTATTATGCTGGAGCGGCAGATGAAGAGCAATTCCATCAGTATAAATTATGGGCATGTAATCAATGCGTTAAAGATGAAAAAGCTATAATCGCAAATTTTTCAAAACAACAACCTTCCTATGGAGGTCCTTATATTATGTATTTAGATTTGATGCTCAATTGCAAGTATTGCGATACAAGCTTTTGTTTTTCAGCTAGGGAGCAACAGTATTGGTATGAAGAGTTACAGCTAACGATTGATGCAAAAGCAACCAGATGTGAGGAATGCCGAAAAAAGAAGGTAGTGCAACAACGCTTAATGGTCCTTTTAGGAAAAGAAGCTGATTTTACCGAACAGGAGTTAGAGGAGCTAATTGAATGTTATGAAATGATCGGTTCAAAAGAAAAGGTACAGGAGTATAGAGGAAGGTTGAAGAATAGGAGGCGTGTTAAATAGAGCATATGTTTTACATTGACAAAAGCTTTGGATTATTCGTTGGGAAATTAACTGAAAACAAGTTCCATAAACATTATGCTTTACAAATTAGCATTGCTGCAAATTCTAAAATGACACTCATTGTAAAAAATGAGGGAGAGACTTCGCATAATGCCTTTTTTTTGAATTCTAAAATTGAACATCAATTATTGAGTCAGTCCAATCAATTAACCATTCTAATTAATCCATTAAGTTCAGTTGGACATCAATTACACTTAAATTTTGAGAATGTAAAATTTCAATCACTCAGTAATAATTTGTCTAATCAGTTAATGGCGGTTTTAAAACGGTTTGAAAGCAATGAAATAACATTTGAAAAACTCTGCGAATTAGTTTCTCGCATTTTACAGCAATACCAATGCGATTGTGAGTTAGAAAACCACTTGCAAGAGGACAGAATTGTTAAAGCCATTAAGTATATGGATAATAACTTTGAAAGAGTGTTGAGTTTGGAGGAGGTTGCTGCACATTGTTTTTTGTCACCGAGTCGGTTTTTGCATTTGTTTAAAGAAAAAACAAACCTTAGTTTAAGAAGATATCAATTATGGAACAAAGTGGTTAAATCATTACCGCATTTAAAAGAACATTCAATTACCGATACAGCTTATGCTTTTGGATTTTCTGATAGTTCGCATTATACACGTTCCTTTAAAGAGTCATTTGGCATGACACCAAAGTATCTTCTTCAAAATTAATAGCCAGTTTATACAATTTTTCGGCTAAATAAGTCTGCAATTTTGTGCTGTAATAAAATGATAACAGCATGAAAAATTATTTAAAAGAAACAAGAATTCTAAATTATACTAATCATTCCGTTCAGGCCTTGGTAAAAAGCAAGAATTGGATGGATATGGATGCTATTGACCGCGTAAAGTCAATTTACAATTATGTTAGAGATGAAATTAAATTTGGCTATAACCTGTCTGACAATATTACGGCGAGCCAAGTTCTTAATGACGGTTATGGACAGTGTAATACAAAAGCAACATTATTAATGGCGCTTTTAAGAGCAGTCGGTATTCCAAATAGAATTCATGGTTTTACAATTGATAAAGCTTTGCAAAAAGGCGCGATTAGCGGGGTATGGTATCAATTATCTCCAAAAAACATTTTGCACAGTTGGGTAGAAGTTTTTGTAAATGACGATTGGTATTTTCTTGAGGGAGTTATTCTTGATAAAAAGTATTTAACTAAACTACAAGAGAAAAATAAGGAATGTAAAACTACGTTTTGCGGATACGGGGCTTATACTGATAGTTTCGAAAATCCTCCAATTGACTGGAATTTGAATAATACGTTTATTCAAGAAAAAGGAATCAATCAAGATTTTGGTTTATTTGATACCCCAGATGATTTTTATGCAAAACATCAACAAAACATAGGACTCTTTAAGCAATACATATACAAGTGCGTTGTCAGGCATCTCATGAACAGGAATGTTAATAGAATTAGAAACGGGAAGGGATGATTTCCAAATAGGAAGTGAAGGTGTAGTTTATTGCACGGCCCATTTATGTATTACTGCACACAATTCATGGGGCTTCATAGTTTTGTAGGGCGCGTATTCACCTGGAATTACACCCATTAAATTTTTATCAGCATTATAGAGGTGTATTGCAAATTGTTGTTTCCCTAGGTCAATCAACTTAACGTCAGAGATATCTGCTCTGTTTTTAACTACTTTGCTGAAACCCTTGAAGGATTTTTTTTGCGGATAATCCATTTGGTCAGCTCCTAGATGAATAACAAATTCTCCATATTTCATGTATGAAAAGTAGAGGATAAACTGGTTTATGCTTGCAATTAATGGCCCTAATGAAATAATTATAAGTAACACTTTGCTTGTTGATGCATCCAGTCTGGCACCATATACTTTTAAAATACCATCTCTGGTAAGTGCCCAATAGATTAAAGCAGATGCCAATACTAAGGCGGCAATACCAAAAATTAAGAATTGACTTTTATAACTTCTCAGCGTAATTTTTTCCATAATTAAATTGTAAACAGCTTTTTTGTAAGTAATTAAGAGCGCTAATTCTTATAATTGCGAACAATAGCTAAATTTAAAAAATATTTTAAAAAGAGATATTAATAGCCTTCATAAGACTGAATACTTTTCAATAATAACAATGGATATCAATTTGCAAATACAAGAACTGGAGCAAAACGTGTGGGAAGAAAGATTTTACCCTTTGCTGAAGAACAAAATTGATTGCCTGGAAAATGCGATTGAAAAAATCATAGAATACGAAAAAAAACACGGTAAAAAAGAAAGGTTAGAGGAGATGCAGAGTATCGCTAACCAAAAATTAGCAACTTATAAAATTGATTTTGAAAAATCTCCTGAAGTTCAATTGAAAGAAAACAAGGTAGCGCTTGAAAATGAATATGATGAAGCTCAAAAAGACATTATTCGAACTAGAATGATGAATAATTACATTTCAATGAAGGACTTTGAAACTGCTTATACAGTTGGAATGGAATTGCTGAGTTGGTGTCATTTAGATGTTTGGTGGCTAATGAATGTATTAATTGAGAAGAAAGCGATTAAAGAGAGCAAAATAAAAGAGACTCAAAATCTTTATTTAGAGCATTTTAAAAAGTTCAAAGACAATTCCTATTTGTGGAATAGTTTACTCCCTGTTTTTATGCTAGATCCTAACCAAGTGTCAATTAGTTATATTGATGAGGTATTTAAAATATCTAATTCAAATGAGGTTGAAAAGGACAATGTAAATTGGAATGATATTGGAATCATGTATTTTGAAAAAAATGCTTTTGATAAAGCAATTGAGTCCTACCTAAAAGCCGCGGAACAATTAAAGTTAAGTGAAAAGGACAGTTCTAGTAATTTGGCTATTTATTACGGAAATATTTCAGAAGCATATCTTGAATTGAAAGAATATGACACTGCCATTTCCTATGCTGAAAAAGGGATTGAAATTGAGTTTGATAATAGAACATTGATCGAGCTCAAACTAACAGCACTTTGCAAGAATTCGCAAAGCGATATGGCAAACCAGTTTAAGAATGAAATAAGCCGTGAATTGCCACAATTGCAAGAGTCCTTAGAGGAAGTAATAATAAAACACAGCGGCAGATAAACTTTTGCTATTTTTAGTGAGACCAAAACGACATTGGCAGTTATAAAACAATGAAAAAGGAGAATTTATCTGACATACAAATGCATTCAGCAGGTGCAACAGTTCGGCATAAAAGCCCTTTTGAAGAATTAACCTCTTATGTTAGCGAGACTGGAATTACTCAAAATTTTAGAGAGCAATGGGTTATTCCGTTTTATTTTGAATTCAATAATCATTCAGATGAATGGATTCAGAAAATGATCAATTTGAAACCTACAATAACTGAAAAAATAATATTGCAAAATTTAGGAGATTTTGATTGGCGAACAAGATCAACAGGGAGTTATTTTGCGGCAATAAAAGAGGTTCGAAATACCGAGGACATTATTGGTACGAATTTATTGAAAAGTGAGGTTTGCTTTGCTGGCGCGCGATATGCAATTACGTTGGCGGTTTTCAATTCTAAAAAATCAACTGATTATTTGAATCGCTATTTAGAGTATTACTTAACGAAGCCGGAACTCTATTTTGATCAGCAATATGTTCTAGAAGCGCTTAAATATTTAGATGAAATAAATGATACCGATCATTTGAATAATCATTTAGATGTATTGAAATTGTTTTTAGAGGCAAGACAAGGACAAACAATAAATACATTGGAGAATATAAAGAAAATGATGCCTGAAAAGGGGGACGAAATGGAGCAGGAAATTCAGAATATGAAACCGATTGATATGACTATCGTTACTACAGGGATTTATAAAGCCGTGGAAACAATTAACCGAATAATTGAAGGATAATTTAGGAGGGGAAGATGACTGTGAAAACTTGGATCATTGTACTTTATTTGATGCCAAACATACTGTTTGGGAAGAACTACTTTGATTATTATAAGGGAATAAATAACGGTAAATTATTGGCTGCAAATCAAAACATTGAGGCAAGCATTCAAACTTATTATTCGACCTTTGAAAAATTTGATTTTGTATTTGCCAGAGATTGTTATAATGCTATTGAATTAGCAGCATTGGCTAAGGATACAGTGAGTCTTACTTATTTCATAAAAAGAGGAATAGGGCAAGGGTTGAAATTTGATCAAATTTTGAAGATTAAAAATATTACTCAATTTCATAATTCGGCTTTTTTAAAAGCAATTGAAAAAGACAAAAAAGCGCATGAAAAGAGCTATGAAAATAAGATTAACTGGGAGTTGCGAGAAATCATTGTTAAAATGTTTGAAGAAGATCAAGCTATGCGAAAAAAATACTATGAAGCCGCTTTGTTTAAACGCAGAAGAATTGGTCGTGAATGGGAAGAATTGAATAAAATTCAAATAGAGAAACTAATAGAAATAACGAAACAATATGGTTTTCCAGGGGAAAGACTAATTGGTGTTGATACCGAAGAGATGCATCCTAAAATACATACCAGTAATTACTCCGCTGGAATGCCGATAGTCTTATTTATTCACCATTATAGTCAACCTAATAAGTCGTATGATTCAATACTATTTGAACAAATAAAATCGGGATATTTATATAACGAACATTTTGCTACAATTTGCGATTTTGAAGCTGCATTTGGTAAAAACAAGTTTGAAAATTATGGCTATTTTGCATTTAAGCAAACACCAAAAAGAATAAATGAAAAGGAGATTAACAATAGAAGGAAAGAAATAGCTTTATTATCAATTAATGAGTTTGAAAAACTAAGTGCGACTAAATCATTTACAAAGTTTTGGAATAGACTTTATTAGAGCAGATTAGATTCCTTTCAAGAATTGACATAACATATGAGTATTGAAAAAGCATATAATAGTTGGGCGGACCAATATGATACCAATAATAATCGTACAAGAGATTTAGATAAACAAGCTACGATTGAAACATTGAGTAAGTATAAATTTGAAAATGTGTTGGAATTGGGCTGTGGTACAGGAAAAAATACGCAATGGCTATTGCGTGTTGCTGCAAGTGTAATTGGGTTGGACTTTTCCCAAGAAATGCTGAATAAGGCTAAAACAAAAATCAATGACAATCGCGTAAGTTTTAGAAAGGCAGATTTAAATCAATCTTGGGAAATTGAGGATGGCTTTGCAGACTTAATAACAAGTAGTTTAACATTAGAGCATATAAATAATCTTGAGCATATTTTTAGACAGGCAAAGGGTAAATTAAGGAGCAACGGATTGTTTTTTATTTGTGAATTGCATCCATTCAAACACTACTCTGGCAGTCAAGCAAAATTTGAAACCGAAGGTGGTACACAAGAGTTAGAGGTTTATACACATCATATCTCAGATTATATTAATGCCGCAAAAAAATGCGATTTAACGTTGGTAGAAGTAAAGGAGTGGTTTGACGGTGAAACTCAAAACGAATTACCAAGGTTAGTTTCTTTTGTGTTTAGGAAATAACAACCTAAAACCAAAAACGATACTCATATAAATTTAAGGCAACATATGGTTGACTTCAACTTCAGAAATTTCACGTACTTTACTTGATACTGAAAGGGCATTGTAGGGACTAAATTCTTCAACCATATTCCGATCATATAAAGTTCCTAAAAAGGGAAACTCCTCGTTTTCATGTGTAGGTAATCCCGCTAGCAATGTTTCAACTTGAGAGCTTGATAAGTTCCATTCTTTACTTAAACGTTCAGCCGAGGGTTCCATAAAGCCAATGTAAAGTAATTCCATTTGAATATGCTCTGTTACTTGCGTATAATCAACTCCTGTTGTAATTTGCTGCTGTTTGGTTTGTAGCAAGTTTCTGAATCTTATCAAAGTGTCTTGTAATTGAAGATATGTCAAATAACCATCTTGAGTTGATTGAGGAAAGAATAAAGGTTGTATTCCAGATTCGTGACACCACATGCATTTGGCCGGTTTTCCTGCTACCGAATTTAGTGCTGAAGCAGCATTTACGCGATTTCCTTCTGCATCAAAAATTCCAAAACGAGGTTGTCCGTTGGGCATTAAATCAACAGTTTCAAGTTCTAATAATTCTCCTGTTTCTGGATCAGTTTCTTCTGTAATAAATAATTGTTTTAAACCATCTTGGTCAGATAGTTTTAGAATGCGGTGTTTAACTGAAATTGCTGAATTGTCTATAAATCCTAGGATTGGTAATAGTTCATATTCGCTTAATAATTCAGAGAATTTCAAAGGTATTTCCGTCAATGTATAATAATGTTCAGATGCACCTATGAGCAAGGCAACATATCTACCCATATCAATTGCTGAATTATTGGCAAATTCTTCCGAATCGATTAATGTACTGTTCAATTTTTCTAAACTAACCTCTGCCGTTGCACTAAAACCTAATTGTCTAATATTAACAGCAATTACATTTCCAGTTGTAGACATGTTAAACAACTGCTTTGTATTAATAGCGCCTACGTGTGAAAAAGCCCATGAAAGACCGATAAGAGCATCCTCAAAACTATCCTCTGCATAGGATTTATTCCATTTTAAATGAATGATATTATTCTGCCGAGGAGTTTTATCCTTTAAGCAGCTAACTGCAAAGAGTAGGCTAATTATGAGTAAAGCTTTATGCGTAATTTTTATCATTTGTAGCAGTGTTCTTGTAAAGTTAATGGTTTCGCTCAAGCTAAAACATGGCCGATAGGTAATTTTTATGATTGCTTCTTTTTTCTCTTGTAATGGACAAACAAATCTGTATCTTTGGTAGAACGGCCTAGTTCAATGCTAACTAGGTTGACTTTAATTATGAAAAAAATTCTACTGTTTAATCCTAGAAGTGGCAAATGGAAACACCGTGTTCCTAATTCCATTCTACAGGTTGCGGCATCTGTTAAAGATTCGCACGAAGTGTTTTATGTAGATGGAAACTTAGAAAAAGATCCGGCTGCAAAAATTCGGCAATTAATTTCGGAAAAAGGCATTGATTATTTTGGATGTACCGTTATGCCTGGCCCTCAATTAAGAGAGGCGATTCCTATTAGTAAACAAATTCGAGAAGATTTTCCAACTGTAAAAATTATTTGGGGAGGTTATTTTGCAACAAATCAATATAAGGTAGTGTTGGAAAGTAATTTTGTAGATATTGTTATTGCTGGTCCAGGTGATACGGCTTTTCCGAACCTGTTAAATGCATGGGAAAACAATGCTTCAATTGATGAAATCAAGAATTTGATTTATAAGAATGCTGAAGGTATTATTGTTAAAACCAGAAAAGAGGAATTGTTAAATCCAGATGATTTACCAGGGATGCCTTATGCTGATTTTAACCAGTTTTATCCCGTTCAAAAGTATTTAGCAAAAACATTTATGGGCAATAAAACTATGGCCTATCATTCTAGTTTTGGTTGCCCATTTACTTGTTCTTTTTGTGCGGTAGTTCCTATTTACAATGCACGTTGGAAAGGGGAATCTGCTGAGAGTATGTATCAAGAAGTGAAATGGCTAAAGGATACTTATGGTGTTGATTCATTAGAGTTTCACGACAATAATTTTTTCACTTCAAGAAAAAGAGTGGTGGAGTTTTCTAAGTTGATACTGAATGATAATATAAAATGGTGGGGAGAAGGTAGAATTGACACATTGGATAAGTATTCAGATGAGGATTTGCAGTTGATGAGTGATGCGGGATGCAAAATGATCTTTTTTGGGGCAGAAACGGGAAGTGATGAAGTGCTTAAACAAATGGATAAAGGAGGAACGCAAACCGCCGAGCAAATTGAGAAATTCGCCGTACGTTTAAGTCAGTTCGATATTATTCCAGAATACTCTTTGGTTTTAGGAATGCCTGGGGAGGATAAGGTTAAAGTAATGAAGCAGATTGATGACGATA
>CAKZPK010000228.1 GCA_937139035.1 uncultured Crocinitomix sp.
GCTTTAGAAAATGCCGGAGTAAAAATGGGCGAAAGAGGAATGATTGATGTAAATGATCATTTAGAAACTAACGTACCAGGAATTTATGCTATTGGTGATGTTATTAAAGGAGCCATGTTAGCGCATAAAGCAGAAGAAGAAGGTGTGTTTGTTGCTGAATTATTAGCTGGACAAAAACCACATATTAATTATAACTTAATTCCAGGTGTAGTTTATACTTGGCCAGAAGCTGCTGCAGTTGGTAAAACTGAAGAAGAATTAAAAGCTGCTGGAGTAAATTATAAAGCTGGATCTTTCCCTGTAAAAGCATTGGGAAGAGCAAGAGCAAGTATGGACATCATGGGAATGGTGAAAATTTTAGCTGATGCCGAAACGGACGAAGTTTTAGGTGTACATATGGTTTCTGCAAGAGCTGCTGACATGATTATGGAAGCAGTAACGGCTATGGAATATCGCGCATCTGCAGAAGACATGGCAAGGATTTGTCATCCGCACCCAACATATACTGAAGCAACAAAAGAAGCTGCACTAGCTGCAACCTCTGATCGTGCGATTCATATTTAATTGATCTAGAACAGAAAGCTTTCTTATTTGTTAAGAAAGAGAACCAAGTGCTTTAAATCATGACTAAAAAGAAAACTTGCGTTTTATTAATCAATTTAGGTACACCTGATAGTCCCAAGACAAGGGATGTTCGAACGTATTTATCGGAATTTTTAAACGATCCCAGAGTAATTGATATCAATGCGATTGGAAGAACAGCACTTGTGAACGGTGTGATTGTTCCATTACGTGCACCAAAATCTGCTAAGATTTATAAAGAACTGTGGGATTTATGGGGAGGAGAATCTCCTTTATTAACCTACGGTAAAAAATTGCAAGAATTAGTTCAGGCTAAGTTTGATTCTTCTGAAAATGTAACCGTTGAATTTGCTATGCGCTACAAAAACCCTTCTCTTAAAGAAGTGTTAAAAAGAGTGCAAACGGCCGCATATGATAGAATAGTCATTTTACCACTTTTCCCTCATTATGCAAGTTCCTCAACAGGTTCGGCAATTGAAAAAGCAATGAATATTATTCGCAAATGGTGGGTGATTCCTGAAATTAAGATTATTCAAAATTTTTACGATCACCCTGGATATATTGACGCCTTTATTGATAGAGCAAATCAGCATAAGGTAGCGGACTTTGATCATGTACTATTTAGTTATCATGGATTACCAGAACGACAAATAGATAAAGTTCATCCAACCATAGCTTGTAATACTTGCGACTGTCATAAAACGTACAAACCAGACCAACGTTCTTGCTATAGAAATGCGTGTTATGAAACAACTCGACTCATTGCTGCAGGTTTAGGGCTTTCTGAATCTGATTACACAGTTGCATTTCAATCGAGGTTAGGTAAAACTCCGTGGCTTCAACCCTATTCAGATAAAGTTGTTGAAGATTTGGCTAAAGCTGGTAAGAAAAAAGTTTTAGCCTTCTCTGCAGCATTTGTAGCAGATTGCTTGGAAACGTCCATAGAAATTGGAGATGAATACCAAGAAATTTTTGAAGAACATGGCGGTGAAAAAATTCAATTAGTTGAAAGTTTGAATGATTCTGAAAAATGGGTTAATACAGTCCATGATCTAATCATTGATATGTTATAATTGTCATCTTGACGCATAAAAATTGCTGCTTTGTCGATTAAATATTTTCAGAGCATATCTATTACGTAAGTTTGCAATATGAAAATGGTCATCTCCTACGTACTAACACCACTTTTCTTTCTGTTTTTCGGACTTACTTTAGTCGTTTTTCAACCTGTACAGGTAATCGCAAGAAACTTATTTGGAGCGAAAGCGCACGATAAAACAGTAGGTGCTCTCAACTTTTGCTTAACCAATTGTTTGCTCATTTTGGGAACCAGAATTAAGTATAAAAATTTCAGAAAATTACCGATTGATAAACCTGTACTTGTTATTAGCAATCATCAAAGTATGTGGGATATATCTCCTGTGATCTGGAAGCTTCGCAAAAAAAGAACTAAATACATTGCCAAAGCCTCGTTAGCTAAATACATCCCGAGTATTTCTTATAACTTGAAATATGGCGGTTCTGTATCTATCGACCGAAATGATCCTGCTGGCTCCATTGAAAAAATCAAGAAATTTGCAGAGTTCATTGCTGAAAACAAATTTGCAATTTGCATTTATCCCGAAGGAACGCGTAGTAGAAATGGAAAAATCAAACCTTTTAAATCTGCTGGAATTGAAGCAATCTTAAAGGTAATTCCAGATATAAACATTGTGCCAATTGCAATTAAAAACACTGGCCTAATTGACAATGAAGGCAAATTCAACAAAAAAATTGGCATTAAGCCCACATTCACTATGTTGGCAGACCGAACGTTGGATCTTAATAATTTAGAAGCTGGCTTAGAAGCCATTCGTCAAGAAATTGCACAAACAATTGCAAACTAATCATTCTCGATTCGTATCCTTTACTTGTTCCTTTGAATTGATTACTATAAATTCAGTAAGAATTCCCTTTTAATTATTGCCCTATATAAATGAATTTCGTAATTTGAATTCAATCATTTCTCCTACACTTATGAAATATCTATATTTTTCAGCATTGGTCGGTTTTCTATTTGCAACAAATGGACTTGCTCAATCTTCATCTACTCCTCTACCCTGTTCGGATACTGAAATTACCCAACGTCATTTGGCAGAAAATCCAGATGCCTTACAAGAAAAAGAAGCTAACGAATTATTCATTCGCAATTTTATTCAAGAAATGAAATTAGCAGATGGTCGGAGTCATGATAGCACGGCGCAGTATATTATACCTGTTGTTTTGCACGTTTTTCATAACGGTGACGACGGTTATATTAGCTTAGAGCAAGCACAAGCAGGATTAGACGTTTTAAACGCAGACATGCAAGGATTGAATGCGGATTGGGATGATGTAAACCCAGACTTTGAAGATATTAAGGCTCCTTTAGATGTTCAATTTTGTCTTGCATCTATTGATCCAGATGGAAACCCAACAACTGGTGTAAATTATTATAACGATTCTTTAAAAATGTTAAATGAGGGAGACCTGTTTGCACATGCTTGGGACAATTTCAAATATCTCAACTTTTACATTCCTAAATACACAGGAGGAGAATGGTCGCTATTTACTGCCTATGCTTACTACCCAAGCTTATCCAGAGTTGAAGACAACCTTGATGGTGTTTTTTACTCTTCTATCCGTTGGGGATATGGTGAACATTCAGAATTAGAAGATGGACAAGAATGGGCTTCTGTTATTACCCATGAAGTAGGTCATTGGTTGAATTTGAGACATACATTTGAAAATGGCTGCACAGAACCTGGAGATTTAGTAGATGATACGCCACCTACAACTGGAGGAACAATTGAAATTGAAGGATGTTTTAACCATGATGAAAGCTGTGGTGTAAGTACAAATGGTGAAAACTATATGGATTATAATCATGATTGTAAAAAGATGTTTACCCAAGGACAGGTGGATCGCATGACAGCTGCTTTGCACCTTCCAGCACGAAGCAACCTTTGGTCTGACGAAAATCTTGATGCAACAGGATGTAGTGGGAATCTATCAACTTTGGAAAACTCGGCGACAAAGAATGTATTAACTGTATATCCTAACCCTGCTACAAATGCCTTGCGCATTGAACTGAATAAAATTCCTGAACAGATTATTATCTATAATAATATGGGAGAAATTGTTTCTATAATTTTGGAACCATCCTTACAATACAACCTAAATGTTGCAAGGTTTGCTTCTGGAATATATTTCTATCAAATAGATTTTGAAAACACGAGTCAAAAAGGAAAGTTTATTGTAAAATAAAAAGCGGAATTCAATCCATTTTTTCTGCATTCATAAATAATCCAAAAATCCTGCTGTCACTCCCTTTTATTCATTAGAGATTCTTATTATATTTGGGAATTATCATTATTTACTATGGGAAGAGCATTTGAATTTAGAAAAGCGCGAAAAATGAAAAGGTGGGGCGCTATGTCCAAGACCTTTACGAAAATTGGAAGAGAAATTTCAAAAGCGGTGAAAGATGCAGGACCGAATCCTGAAACAAATTCAAGACTGCGTGTTATCATACAAAATGCCAAAGCGGCAAACATGCCCAAGGACAATGTTGAAAGAGCAATTAAAAAAGCTTCGGACAAAAACACGGAGAACTGGGAAGAAAGAGTGTATGAAGGTTATGCTCAGTTTGGTATTGCTATTTGCATTGAAACTTTGACAGACAATCCTACGAGAACTGTAGCCAATGTTAGAGCTTGTTTTAATAAATGTGACGGTACTTTAGGGACAACTGGAAGTTTAGATTTTGCTTTTGAAAGAAAATGCATGTTCAAAATTGATGCAACAGATATTGAAGTTGAAGAATTTGAATTTGAAATGATTGATCATGGTGCTGAGGAAATTGATAAGGATGATGAAGAAAACGTAATCGTCATTTATGGTCAATTTGCAGATTTTGGAAATATTCAAAGCGCACTTGAAGAAAAGGAATTAGAAATTAAAGAAGCTAATTTGGAGCGCATTCCTTTAGAGACAAAAGAATTGTCTGAAGAAGAAGAAGAAATTGTAAACAAACTAATTGAACGATTAGAAGATGATGATGACGTTCAACAGGTTTTCCATACTATGGCATAAGTCTAAATAGATTTAACAATAAAAAGCCCGCTTCAAATATTTGAAGCGGGCTTTTTATTATAAGAGACTCCTCTTGTTACTTCAAGACTGTCACATGTCCATCAACATAGTGTTTTTTATCACTCATTGTTTCACCAAACTCCATTTTCCAAATATAGACGCCATCATCCACTAGTCCCATGTTTCCATAAAATCCGTCCCACCCATAATCGGCATTAAAGGATTCAAAAACCATTTCTCCCCATCTGTTAAAAACCATTAAGTGATAATCATATATATCTAATCCAGAAATAAATTGTGGTTTAAACGATTCATTGAATGAATCTCCATCAGGTGTAAAGGTGTTTGGAATATGATATATCATCACATCCTTAACTTCAATTATTTGTTCTACTACATCTTGACAACCATAATCACTATAAGCAATTAATTGCACGGTATAATGAACATCTCCAACTGATGGATAAACGTGATCTGGATCTATTTCATTATTCACTCCTGATCCGTCACCAAATGTCCACTCGTACGAATCAGCATTGAGAGACTCATTTGTAAAACTTACACGCGTATCCATTACAGTGATTTCATAAGGAGAATATGAGAATGAGGCTATTGGTGGTTCTACTATATCGATATATCCTTCATATGTCATTGTTCCTATACAACCTTCAGTAGTTGTTATTGTTAATGTAACATCATATAAACCAGCATTCGTATAAGTATGACTAACACTGCCTGTAGATCCTTCAGCTCCATCACCGAATGCCCATTCGTATGTAACCCCATCAATTAGTGATGAAAAGTTAACAGCCATTGGTGCGCAACCAATTAATTCATCCGCTGTAAAGCTTACGTTTGGAAGAGGAATAACAACAACAGTAGCATCATCCGTTCCAATACAACCATTTTCATCCGTTCCTGTTACAGTATAAGTTGTTGTAACACCAGGTACAAACTCAACACCATCCGTAATACCTCCATCCCATATATAAGATCCGCCAACACCTGCACCAGATCCTTCCAACACCACACCATCTCCTGCACATACTTCCTGATCTAATCCTGCATCAATAATAGGTAAAGGATTGACGGTAACCGTAACCTCATCAGTATTAACACAACCAAATTCGTCAGTTCCAGTCACTTCATAGTCATCTGTAATTCCAGGACTAAATGCTACACCATCTATTCCTCCACCTGTCCATAAATAATCTGCTTCCGGACCTGCACCAGAACCTGTAAGTGTCACCCAATCCCCAACGCAAAGCGTCACGTCATCCCCGGCATCTACTGCAGGTAAAGCATTAACCGTTACAACAACATCATCTGTATTTTCACATCCGTTAGCATCTGTACCTGTAACCGTATAAGTTGCAGTTGCAGCAGGAGTAAACGCTACTCCATCCGAAACACCACCATCCCAAACATAAATTCCGCCAATACCAGCTCCTGAACCATTCAGAGTTGTCGCATCTCCAATACATACCGCATGATCTAATCCTGCATCAATTATTGGCAATGGATTCACCGTTACAATTACGTCATCCGTATTTTCGCATCCATTTATATCTGTTCCAGTAACTGTATAAGTAGCGGTTGCAGCAGGAGTAAATGCTACACCATCTGTAACTCCACCATCCCAAACATATGTACCGCCAATACCAGCTCCTGAACCAGTTAAAATTGTTTCATCACCAATACAAACTGCATGATCTGGTCCCGCATCTACTGCTAAAAGTAGGTTTACAGTAACGGTTACTTCATCTGAACCAACACAACCATTAGCATCTGTTCCAATAACTGTATAAGTTGCGGTTGCTGCAGGAGTGAATGCTACGCCATCTGTAATTCCGCCATCCCAAACATAAATTCCGTCAATACCTGCACCAGAACCTGCCAAGGTTGTTTCATTACCAATACACACCGCATGGTCTAACCCCGCATCAATTATCGGCAATGGATTAACTGTTACAGTTACGTCATCTGTATTTTCACATCCATTCGCATCTGTTCCTGTTACGGTATAGGTTGTTGTTGCAGCTGGAATAAACGCTACACCGTCAGTAATTCCTCCATCCCAAACATAAGAACCTCCAATACCTGCACCAGCACCATTCAATGTTGTTTCGTCACCAAAACACACTGCATGATCTAATCCTGCATCAATTATTGGTAAAGGATTAACTGTTACTGTTACGTCATCTGTATTTTCACAACCATTTGCATCTGTCCCTGTTACTGTATAAGTTGTAGTTGCAGCAGGAATAAATGCAATGCCATCTGTAATTCCTCCGTCCCAAACATAAGAACCTCCAATACCCGAACCGGAACCATTCAATGTTGTTTCATCTCCGATACAAACTGCGTGATCTAATCCAGCATCAATTATTGGAAGAGGGTTAACCGTTACAGTAACCTCATCTGTATTTTCACATCCGTTTGCATCCGTCCCTGTTACTGTATAAGTTGTAGTTGCAGCAGGAGTGAATGCTATTCCATCTGTAATTCCTCCGTCCCAAACATAAGCTCCTCCAATACCCGCACCAGAGCCATTCAACGTTGTAGCATCTCCAATACAAACTGCATGATCTAATCCTGCATCAATTATTGGTAAAGGATTAACTGTTACTGTTACGTCATCTGTATTTTCACATCCATTTGCATCTGTTCCGATAACTGTGTAAGTTGTAGTTGCAGCAGGAGTAAATGCTACACCATCTGTCACGCCACCGTCCCAATCATATGTTCCTCCTACACCTGCACCAGAACCAGTTAATATTGTTTCATCACCTAAACATACTGCATGATCTAATCCCGCATCAATTATTGGTAAAGGATTAACCGTTACTGTTACGTCATCTGTATTTTCACATCCGTTTACATCTGTTCCAGTAACCGTATAAGTTGTTGTTACAGCTGGAGTAAATGCTACGCCATCTGTCACACCACCATCCCAAACATAAGTTCCGCCAATACCTGCACCAGAACCTGTTAATGTCACATCATCTCCAATGCAAATAGCCACATCTGGCCCTGCATCCACTGCTAAGAGTAAATTCACAGTAACAGTTACTTCATCCGAACCAACGCAACCATTAGCATCTGTTCCGACAACAGTATAAGTTGCAGTTGCTGCTGGAGTAAATGCAACACCATCTAAAACTCCACCATCCCAAACATAAGTTCCGCCTATTCCGGCACCTGAACCTGTCAAAATTGTTGAATTCCCGATACAAACCGCATGATCTAACCCTGCATCTATTATTGGTAATGGGTTTACGGTAATTGTTACGTCATCTGTATTAACGCATCCATTCGCATCTGTTCCTGTTACGGTATAAGTTGCGGTTGCTCCAGGTGTAAATGCTACACCATCTGTTACCCCTCCATCCCAATCATATGTTCCTCCAATACCGGCACCTGAACCTGCCAATGTAATACTCTCTCCTGCACAGATTGCATCATCCGCCCCTGCATTAATTACAGGAAGAGGATGAACAGTTATTGTCACATCATCTGT
>CAKZPK010000229.1 GCA_937139035.1 uncultured Crocinitomix sp.
GGTAACAATTAATGACGCCAATGGATGTTCTAAAGTATTTGACTTTACAATTGTTTATCCAGAAGAAATCGTTTGGTCTGAATTTGGCTATTTCCCTGCTTACTGTAGATTATTTGGTTACCAAAGTGGAAACGGTGAGGTATATGCTTCTGCAACTGGCGGAACAGGTTCATTTACTTATGAGTGGACACATGTCAATGAAGAAGGTGATACTGAAACATGGCCAAATACAACATGGGGTGGTCGAAATCCTGGTGAATATATTATCACTGCTACTGATGGTAACAATTGTAAACTAAGTGACACTATTGTTGTAGATTCATTGAACCCGATTGCAGCATTCACGGTAGATTCTGACCAACTAAATGCAGACTGTAAAGGTACGGCTGATGTTGAAGTAGAATTCACTAACACATCTGAGAATTATGCTAATCCTAAAAACCCATTCGCTGATCCAAGATTCTTCTGGAACTTGGACACTCCTAATGCAGACTGGTATATTACTGATGATGTGAATGAGAAATTGGACACAACCTACGGTGAAAGAGAAACTAGTTATGAAATTGATGTTTGTTTGGTCGCACAGAATAAGAACGGCTGTAGAGACACCACCTGTAAGAAGTTAACAATTTTCGCTCCTATAGGCCTTGAACCAGTTAACATTTTCAGCCCTGATGGAGATGGAATTAATGACGAGTTTACATTCGAATTCGTTTCTAAATCCATTGCAGAATTTAACTGTGTTATTGTGAACAGATGGGGAATTAAAGTTGGAGAAATCAATAACATTAACGACGGATGGGATGGAACAGACATGAATGGAGACTTAGTAGCTGATGGTGTTTACTTTTACACGTATAGTGCAGTAGCCGACAATTCAGAAAAATTGGCTGGCCAAGGAAATATTACTAAGGTTACCGGAAAATAAATAAATTCGAATATTAGGAAGGGCTTCCAGTATTGGAAGCCCTTTTTTTGTACTTATTTTTCTGGATGAAGCATCCTTATAAAAGCCCTTATTACAAAATAAAAAACAGATGCAAAATTCCTTAATATGGAATTCGTATCACCTTATAAAAAATTAAAATATTACGACTATGTTTAAGTCAGAGATTAAAAGTGAGATTGGAGAAGACATCTCTATTCTCATACAGTTAGATAACCACCCTTGGAATTACCTTTGCGAATGCGGAGATGCCAGTCGGTTATCAGTAAAAGAAGTACAAAACGCCAATGCGGTTTTCATTAGCCATACGCATATCGATCATTTTGTGAATTTTGATGCCGTTATTCGTCATCAAATTGGCATACAACGCCGCGTAGTTATTTGCGGCCCAACAGGAATTGCAAAACAGGTGCAAGCAAAAATTTTAAGCTATACCTGGAATTTGATTTCTGCAGGAGCCATCATTTATGAAATTAGAGAAATGCAAACCGACAATAAAATTGTTGTGTATGAAATTGAACCTCCTATTTGGGAGTTAATAGAAATTAAAACAGAAAACAGCAACATCCTCTTTAAAGAAAAGAATTTTGAAGTTACTGGAATTTTATTAGACCATAAAACTCCAACCTTAGCCTATAAATTTTCAGAAAAAGACACGCTTAAATTCGATATAAAATCCAGCGGATTTAATGGAGGTAAATGGGTGAAGGAATTGAAAGATGCCTATAACAATCAATCAGAGGATACGATAATCCAAATTGAAGGAATGGACTACAAAGCCAAAAAGCTTTTTCACCTTTTACATCTGCAAAAAGGAGATTCAGTAGGTGTGATAATGGACCATGCTGCAAATACAGATAATCACGCAAAGATTAAAACTCATTTTGCCGACTGCGAAAAAGTCATGATCGAATGTTTCTATAAGGATGAGGACAAAGAAAATGCAATTGCAAACTTTCATAGCTATGCATCAATGTCTGGTAAAATAATGAAAGAGACAAATGTTACGGAACCTATTCCTGTTCATTTCTCGAGAAAATATAATACAGAAGATATTGAGGAACTAGTGGCTGAATTTAATGCTGCGTTGAAATAAACTAGAGCGGGCAATTAATTATAATTGTCCGCTCTTATTTGTACATTTAGAAGAATGAAACCAGTATATAAGTGCTTCTTGCTAATCATAGGTATTCCATTTTTAATGGGGTGTGCTCCTGAATCAAATACAACTTCATTAGAAAACCACGAAGAACCGCTACACTATGTTGATGTAATTGATACTTCTCTTATTACCATTATCCCTTTAAACAACACCTGCCGACCGAAAGAAGCAGATCACCAAGCAAAGCTCTCTATCTTGGAATTAAACCAAATTGACACCTTACTAAAACAAGCCGCGGAGGATTATAATGCCAACGTAAAAAAAGAACATGAAGAGTTAATGGCTTTTTATCGAGATGATGCTGATTTTATGGGAACTGAATTTGTTGAACGCCCTTTTCCTAAAGATAATCTGATACAAGACCTTTCTAACTATCGGAGGCAATACATCCCTTATTATAATGATAAAGGTGAAAAAATAGTTACTGTATATTGTCACTGCCTCAGTTTTTCACTAGGAAAATGGCAGTATGAAGTATTACAGATTGAGGATGGCGGAAATTGCCATTTCGACACGGTAATCAACCTCACTAAAAGAACACATGAACGAGTTTGGGTAAATGGATATGCATAACAGATTTTCCACAAAACATAACGGATAATAATTGAAGTACATTATTGATCAATTGGAGTAATTACTCCCCCCAATTATTGTCTATTTTAATTTCATGAAATTCACTGACGGAAATCGTCCATTACAAATACTCCTTTTACTAATATTAATCTTAACTGATCATTCTGCAAATGCTTTGCGTTACAACAATCTATCTGATCAGTTCGATATTGCTATTTCAATAAAAGTAAACACGGAAGAAAACCTCAATTTTGATTCCACCTATCTTAAAATAAGCCTCTTTGAAAAAGGAGCACAAAACAGTCTTCAAACTTTTCGAAAAAACCATTTCTGGATTTGGGATGAGATATTTATGGATCAAGATAATGCACGCTCCTACTCTACACATTTTAATGAACACAATATTGCGATAGATGGTGATTATGGAGATGTTGTAGTTGCCGATTTAAACTTTGACGGATTAGATGACTTTGCAGTAATTTATGATTCAGGAATTAATACTGGGCCATCTTACTATTACTACTTCCAACGTCCTAACAAAACTTTTTACCGCCAAGTTTATTTGAGCGAAACAATGCTTTATTTCCCAACAGTTATAGACTCAACAAATAAACGATTAATTACAAGAGTACGTTCGGGAGTTCGTCATGTTGGTGAAACAACTTATCAATACAATTCTAAAAAAGATAGCTGGTATTTACTTGCTCGGCGGCGACTTAAGGTATAGCCTTTCGCAGGATTGCAAATCCTGCGAAGCTTAGTATAATGCTCAATGTGTATGAAATATGCTATTGTAAAATACTCAATGACTGCACAATCTTCCATAGCTGTGCTGGATTTACAATCCTGCACCAATCACTACTTAACAGAGAAGGACTTCAAAAGCACAACGCAGGATTGCAAATCCTGTGAAAGCCTAGTATAATACTCAATGAGTACGAATTATGCGGTTGTAAAATACTCAATGATCGGCCAATCTTCCATAGCTGTG
>CAKZPK010000230.1 GCA_937139035.1 uncultured Crocinitomix sp.
CCTCAAGCAAATACCGAAAAAACCGCAATGGACAAATTAAAAGAATTAAAGTCGCTATTTGAAATGGAATTAATTTCAGAGGACGAATATAAACTCAAAAAAGAGAAAATATTGAGTGAATTATAGGAGCAATTTCTGAGTAGACAAAAAATAACATCAAAGATATTGAACATTAATAGATCCCTTCCCCCTACTTATGTGAAACGAATTTCTTTGTGTGTGCAGCATACTCATTGGAGACATTTATCAAAATTACCCCATCATATTCAAACGTAAATTCGAGTGAATTTATAAACTCATTATGATAAAGCAATTGTCCGTTAATGGAATAGATGTTAACCATTGATTGCAACAAATTATTGGTTCTAATTGTCCCCTTCTTTCCGTTGTACTCAATTGCAATGTTCTCTTCAACTTTATCCTCTTTGGACAAACTAGACATATCACTAAATTCATACTCAGAAGTGCCAATTCCCCAATGACCTACGTCAGGGTGAAGATGCGAATCAACCGAATGTACATGATACGTTGTGTCTGTTAAGCTAATCTCCGCCAAATCATACCCCCAATACCATATTCTAAGTCTGTTGTTGTCCATTAATGGGCTTATTCCCAATAACTGTGACAAATAATTGCCGTCAGTCCAAGTAAAATCACTGCTCATATGGATATTAGTTGTGTCATAATACCATTTGTTAATGTCACCATACGATTTGAACTGATGCAAACCCACTTGATTCCACTCTGTAATTGTATCTGTTCGCACAAGATCAGTAAAAAGGTAAATAGTATCTCCAACGAGCGTAGCATCAGGAGTACTCAATCCTAAATATCCCTCTTCAGCTGGATAAATATCATTTGGAATTGTAACTGCCTGTGTCGTATCAATAAAAGAACTCCCATCTAAACTACGAGCAAGTCCAATACTTACAGCCCCGGTATTAGAAATTCCTGTAAAAAACAAATACAACGTGTCGTCTTTGACTAAAGCTCCTGGTTCTGCAACAACTTCGCTCATCCAACTAACTGCAGGATCAGGAAAAAGTATAGGTTCATCATCCATTGTCCAATTTATACCATCAATTGAGGTAGCATGAGACACCTTAAATAAAGAAGGAATATTTTCAAGATAAACTGTATTGTACATATGATATTCACCACTAAAGAAAACAACATTCGGCGTTTCTATTCCTCCTTCGAAAAAAGTGCCATCAACAGGCTCAAAAACTGGTGTTTCTGGCTCCATATCCCATGTATAACCATCTGAAGAAGTAAATCGATAAATATTAATAGATTCTGGGGTAGTAATTCCTCCATGCATTGCAGAGGCGTACATGATATATTCATCATCCACTTTTAAAACGGTAGGATCAGCCCAAGAGCCAACAATAAAGTCATTCCAGTCAATTATTGGTTCAGCAGAATAAGGTATATATGAAGGAAAAAAGGAAGTATCACTAGTTTGTGCAAAATTTTGTGATACAGATAGAACTATTAAAGTTGCGAGTATAATTCTTTTCATAATTGCGTTTATTACAACTGTTAGACGAAGTGACTTAGCGTTTCCCCTACAAAATCATAGTTTAATCTCAGAAAACAATAACGAAGAGTACAATCCTGATACAATTGAATCTAGCAGTATAAAGAAAGTAATTAAATCATAAATCGGAAACCAAACAGCAAATCCAACCTTCTCCCTTTACTCGGAATATCTCCCCTATTGTGAATCCAATTATAATTGCCCCCTCCAAACACACCCCACTTAGTCTGCAACTCCAAATTTACCTGTCCAAAACCTGGTAATGGATAATCGTCTGATGGGTTTGTGGCGTAGGTAAGATCAAGCGCTTTCCAATAGGAGAAGGAGTATGAATTAGACATTTCAAGCATCAACCAATTATTGAGCATGTAATTAATTTTTAAAACTGGTCCTGCCGCAAAATAATAACCTTGCGGATCCAAACTTGCCCAAGATTGTGAAGGAATAGTATCAACAGAATAAGTAGATCCGTAAAAATAGTCATGGTGGTTAAAACCAATGGAAACTTGATAACGCTTGTCAGGTTTATTAAGTGCCCAAGTAAAATCAACCCATCCAATAATCCCACAGGTTAAGGCCGTATTTTCTTTACGATCAATGGCAGAAACATCCTTGGTTAAGGCCCTACCTATTGTTAAAAAAATATCTACCACCATTTTATGCTGCCAGTTCCAACTCATTTTTCCACGTTCAAAATTCACGTTTCTAACGCTAAAATCTCCTGTAAATCCATTTAACTGATGACGCTCTGGAAAAGGTGCAACCTTATTACTCATAAAAGTATATGTTGGATTGAGTCCGATATAGGTTTCATCCGCCCCATAAAGCTCTCCCAAATACTCAAAATTGTCCAATTGTTGCGCCAACGAAATTTGATTGATGACAAGAATGAGCAATAGTAAAATACGCTTCATAACTACCGTTTGACTATTGTTATACCAATACCTGCAGTAATAAACCACCCTTGATACGGCTTATAACCGAACTCCCCCAAGGCTGCCATACCAAATTTTTTCATTGTCATTTTTCTTTTTTCGATTTGATAACTTCTAAAACCTACTCTAAACCCAAATGGCAGAACTGATTTAAAATCTTTGACGGTTTCTGTTACCAAGGCTCCTTCAGCATTTAAATCTTTAAAACGATTAACAGGAACAAAAAAAGCATCAAAGTAAATATCTCTGCCTACTGAATTCATTGATCGACCAAAATGTTCATCTGTTATGATGATATTAGTTAGGTTTCTAAAAGTCAACCCACCATAAAGTCCCATACTCGATATTTTCGTTTCTTCAATTCCAGATAGATCTACACCGTCAGTATATTCATCAAAATTAAAAGGGCCTGATTTCGAATATAATCCTCCTCTAAAACCAAAACGTTTAATATGTTGCGCCGGCGCCATAATGTAGGTGGTAGAGGTAATGGTTTCACTTGATGTACGGGTTTCTGTCTGTTTTAAAACAATTTTAGTTTTTTTGCTAATGTTACGGTCGGTTAACCAAAAATTAACTCCAGTATTGAGTTCAAAATTCCCAGGATATTCTTTAAAACCAATTTTACCCAATGCCAACCAACTTTTATGGATGTTAAAGTCGATTTCTAATGGCTGAATAATTTGCACAAAACCAAATACTCCAAGATTCATACTAATGTTGTCCAAACGAAGGTTTGGATATCCTGTATTCATGTCCAAATTAAAGAAATCAAGGTTAATTGAAACTGCAGGTTCCTTCGGTTCATCCTTTAATACTTCATAATTTAATTGTTGACTATGAGCACTTAATGCAAGTGTCAACATAAATAGAATGCAAATTCTGTTCTTCATTTTCTTTTTTAACAAAGGACATAAATTCGAGAGGGTTTTGAAATACGCAATTCTTCGTATTTTTAAAAAATACGAAATAGATCGTATTGTAATAAAATGAGATTAAGCCTATTTTTGAGTCAAAAAACATGATTAAAGTCGCGATTGCAGAAGATATAAGTAAGATTGCTGAGGCTCTCAAAGAAAAAATCCAGTTGTCTTCGGATTTTACTGTAATCTTTAGCGCTAAAAACGGTAAAGAAATGCGAGACTATGTTTTTCAAGGGAACTCCGTTGATGTTATTATTATGGATATAAATATGCCTGAAATGAATGGGATTGAAGCAACGCAACTCATCACCACAGAGCAATCAAATATCAAAGTAATCATGAGTACGGTCTTTGACGACGAGCAGAACTTGTTTGACGCCATTATGGCTGGAGCTTCTGGCTATTTATTAAAAGATGAACCACCGGCGAAAATTCATAAGTCAATTTTTGAAGCTTTAGAAGGCGGAGCCCCCATGAGCACAATCATTGCTCAAAAATCATTACACTTGATTCGTAGAAATCATCAAAACGAAGTGAAAATCCAACCTGACTATGAATTAACCAAACGTGAACTGGAAATTTTAGAAGAAATATCAAAAGGACTGACATACGATCAAATTTCAAATCGTTTATACATTAGTAATGGTACTGTTCGAAAACATATCGAAAATATTTACCGAAAAATGAAAGTCCATAATAAAATTGAAGCGATAGAGAAAGGAAAAAAAGGTGGCCTAATTTAGGTCAACAATACTAATTAAATGCTTAAACCAATACTGATTACAATACTATTTTCTATTTTCCAATTTGGAGCATATTCATCCATTATTGATAGTCTCAAAGAGATTTACCCCACCCAACCCAATGCTGAAAAAGCTTTAACCCTTTGCGAACTGTGCTACCAATTGGCTTATTCTGACACTAAAGAAGCGATACATTACGGCAAGTTAGGTTATGAGGCTGCAGAAAAAACAGAAGATAAAGCGTTAAAAGCACAAGCATTAAACGACTGGAGCATTCCGTATTTAGTCATGGGTGATTATGATTCGGTATTCGTACTTTGCAATCAATCATTAGAAATTAGACAAGAATTAGGAGATAGTGTAGGTGTAGCAAAACTGTTAAACAAAATGGCAAATGCCCAATATGAACGTGGTAATTTGGACGAATCATTAGCACTAAATTTACGTGCACTAGACATTTTTGAATCGAATGATCTTTATGGGTATTCTGGAAGAGTACTTTCCAATATTGGTGTGATTTATGAAAAAAGTGGATTAATTGAAAAAGCTTTAACCAATTATCAAAAGGCTAAAGAAATTGCACTAGAAACCGATAATCAAAATGCTTATTATTCTGCACTATCGTCTGAAGCCGTTTGTCTTTCAAAGTCTGGAAATTATATTGAGGCCGATCAAAAGTTGAATGAAGCGTTACGTTTTTATATTGAAGAGGCAAACACTGATATGATCGCTGGTGTATATCAAAATTTAGGATTCAATGCCCGTTTGAATAAGAACACTAAAAAGGGAAAACATTATTACGAACTGGCCTACACAACTTATAAAAACAATAATAATGAATCGGGTTTAGGGATAATTTCTTGCAATTTAGGTCAAGTTTATATGGATATCGGTCAGCTAGACTCGGCGGAGGCGTACCTTGCAAAAGGATTGGAGCTAGCGAAAAAAAACCATTCTTACTACCAACTCTCGGATGCCTACAAAGGATTGATGCGTTTAGAAAACCTAAAAGGGAACTTTCAAATTGCAGATGAATATTTTAATTTGTATGAACAACAGGTCGACTCAATTTATAATTCAGAAACGGCTACTGCCATTTCTGAAATGATTGTAAAATATGATACTGAAGCCAAAGAGAAAGCACTGGTAAATGAGCGCCTTGCAAACAAAAACAACCAACTACTTCTCATCTTATCGGGAGTAATTATTCTCATACTAATTCTTTCAATTATTCTTATTCAATACCGCCGTAAATTATACAGAGAGAAAGTGAAAAATGAGGAATTGCAGAATTTAGAAAAAGAGCGTGGAAGAATTGCCCGAGACCTACATGACAATTTGGGCGCAGAATTAACCTTACTCACTTCAAAAATTGATATTGAAGCTTTTAAAAATCAGGAAACGACCTTGGGACAAACATTAGATGAAATTTCTGAAATTAGTAAAAATGCAAATCATCAATTGCGAGAAACAATCTGGTCAATCCATAAATCAACTATTAGTTCGCAAGAGTTGCTAGAAAAAATCAAATTGTATTTTGATCGAATTAAAAATAGCGCTTCAATTGAATTAAAAGTGACGAATCATTCATCAACCAATTCATTTTCGCCAGCAATGGGATTGAATATTTTCAGAATTTGTCAAGAAGCCCTGAATAATGCAGTAAAATATGCAGATGCAAGTATTTTTTCAATTGAATTAGATACTGACAGACTAGAAATAATGGATAATGGAAATGGATTTAACCTTCAAACTGTACGTAGAGGCTATGGTCTCAATAATATGGAAGAACGAGCAAAAGAAACGGAAGGCAAATTAACCATCAACTCAGATAATAACGGGACTCAAATTATTTTGGAGTTTTACAAAACGACCTTGGATACAATTTAAAAAAACAACTTTTATTTAGATAAAAAAAATCATATACATTTGTATCCAATTATGAAAAGATTTAGCCTATTATTACTATTTGTTGCATTCTCAGGATTATCCTTTGCAACAACGGATTTCTTCAGAGTAATGTTTAATAGAAATGGTGATCAAGAAGCTACAATTGGTTGGAACCAAGTAAGTGGTGATTCGGCTGTTGTTTATTGGGGGAAGGAAGATCTTGCGCCAAATAGATTCATAGAATATCCAAATCTTGCTCCTGTTGTTCACGCCAACCAATACAAAGGAATGGATAATCGATTTGTGAGACTGAGTAATCTTGAACCAAACACAGCTTATTATTTTGTGGTAAAAGATAGTGATGGGGTTTCAGAACGGTATTGGTTTAAAACAACACCCGACTCGAATACATCAAGATTGTCTTTCATAGCTGGGGGTGATTCAAGATCGAGACGGGAAGCCCGAACACAGGGGTTCAAAATGGTGGGAAAACTAGCACCTCATGCCATATTGTTTGACGGAGATTACACGGACATAGACAATAGCACAAAATGGAAATTCTGGTTTGAAGATTATAAAGCTTCTTATACTGAATTTGACAATAGAATAATTCCCATTATTACCACTAGAGGAAATCACGAACAATCAAACGATTGTCTTATAAAATTCTTTGATTGTCCTGATAAAAAGAATGTATATAACGTAACAATGGGCGGTGATTTGGTAAATATCATTTGTTTGAATACTGAAATAGCTTTTGGAGGCACTCAAAAAAAATTTTTAGAAGAAACATTAATTGAGCATGAAAACTTTTTGTGGCAAATCCCTATGTATCATAGAGCCTGTCGCCCACATGTGAATTGGAAAATGAAAATGAGAGGTGTCAAACAAATCTATAAAAAATGGATAGCTCTATTTGAAAAGCATGGCGTGCGTTTAGCGATTGAATGTGATAGCCACATCACCAAAGTAACTTGGCCAATTGTCAAAGGAAAGACGAAAGGTATTGAAGATGGATTTATTCGAGATGATGAAAACGGAATCGTTTATGCAGGTGAAGGCTGCTGGGGTGCCCCACTAAGAGTACCGGATAGAATCAGATCTTGGACTAGAGATGCTGGGAAAATAAACTCGTTCAAATGGCTTTTCGTTTCAAATAAAGAAATTGAAATGAGAACGGTAGAATACATGAATGCTGATTCGGTAAAAGGATTAACGGACGAAACAAGATTTGATATACCTACAAACATCAATTTATGGTCACCTCCAAATGGCGCATTAGTCACCATAAACAAATGATAGCTAATATCTTTTAAGCTAAAAACTGTAAGACAAATTGGCCCAGAAATTTGCGGAGTGTTCGGTTGTGTTTCATTATTTTTGATTAAAAACTAATGCGAATAGTTCAATTAATTTTCTCTTCTCTAATCATTATGTTGACCACGACTAATGCTTGGTCGCAAGGAGTTCGATTAAATGAGGTAATGACTAAGAATAAGAACTTTTATTCAAATCGTAAAGGAGATTAGTGGGATTGGATAGAGCTGTATAATGCGGATGAAAAAAAGATTAATTTAAAAGGTTATTTTTTAAGTGATGACCGTAATAATCTGAAAAAATTCGAGCTCCCCAAATTGACACTTAAACCAAATGGCTTCGCTGTTCTTTTCTGTTCAAATTCAAAAGTTCGTAAAGAAGTTCATCTAAATTTTAAAATCAAATCTTCTGGAGAGGCAATCTTTTTGAGTGATTCTGGAGGTAATATTATTGATTCTATCCCTGCATTAACGATAAATACTAATTGCTCAATTGCTCGAATTGAAGATGGTTATGGTCAATGGCAACGTACCACCGTCCCCACGCCAAACCAAACTAATCAGTTTAAAACAGGAATTGTTTTCGAAAAACCGTCAGGAACGTATTTAGCACCGTTTTATTTAACATTAAAATCGTTGGATTCTCTAACAATAAGATATACGCTCAACGGTTCCGAACCGACAGTGAATTCTCCGGTTTACATTGCTCCACTGCATATAACCGAACGATTGACAGAGCCTGACATTGCTTCATTTGTAAAAACTGGTGCAGTTGCTCCAGATCCAGGTGGTGACTCTTTCAAAGGCAATATTATTCGTGCAGCACAGTTCATTAATGGAAAACGTGTTTCAAAAGTATTTACTCAAGTTTATTTTATTTTAGAAAATCAGAAACAACGTTATGGAAGAGCTGACATTATAAGTGTTTCTTCAGATTATGATAATTTATTTGATTCTGATATAGGCATATATGTAGCTGGGCAATCTAGAAAAGCAAACTACAGTCAAAGAGGGAGAGCATGGGAGCGCCCAGCACACCTTAGTATTATTAATTCAAATGGACAAGAGGTATTGAATGAAGATATTGGGATACGCATTCATGGGGCTACGAGTAGAAAAAAGAGACAAAAATCATTAAGGATTTACGCACGAAAAGAGTATGGGGCGCGCTTATTGAATTACAGTGGCTTTTCAAATACAAATCAAACAAAATTTAACCGTTTAGTACTACGGAATTTAATGAGTGGTTGGCAGAAGACGTTATTTAAAGACGAATTGACCAATTACATTTGTAGGAACTTAAATTTTGATTGGTTAGACTATAAACCTGCTGTGGTTTTTTTAAATGGGGAATATTGGGGGGTGCATCATTTGAGAGAGCATTTTGATAAGTATTACGTTAGTAATAAATACGGGTGTGATAAAGATTCTGTAAACATTGTTGCTCATGGAGATTATAAATTATATTTTGGAGGTAAAAAAAGACTGAGACTCAAAGGAAACGGGGAAGGTCATTTTGCACTCTATGATTATATCTATCAAAATAATCTTAATGATTCTGCCGCTTATGCTCACGTCTCCGACATCCTTGATATTCCAGCTATTATAGACTTTTATTGTGCACAATTCTATTTTGGAAATACAGATTACCTAGAAAACAATAATAAGTTATGGAGTTATGGCAGTAATGGGCAATGGCATCCCGTTTTCTTTGATTTAGATGGTGCTTGGGACTTAAACGTAGACAATTTAAAGAAGATTATGTCTGAAAATGGAGGGACTAGATCAGCTCCGTATAGCACTTATTTGTTTCGTAGCTTAATGAAGTCAAGCATTTTTAAAAAAGCTTTTTTAGAACGATTTAAATATTTACTTCTAAATGATTTTTCCTCAACTACAGTGCTTGAGGCATTAGAATTATTTAAAACAGAATACAAGCCAATTGTCAAAGAACATATTAGAAGGTGGTCATATCCAGGGTCAGTTCGACAATGGGAACGTAAGTTGAATTATTTAGAATCATTTGCAACACACCGAACCAATAAACTAGTAGTAGCGATAAGGTTAGTGTTAGATGCTGAATTTGATTTAAAGCCGTAATCTTATTCAAATCAATTAAAGCTTATACTTCGTCCCCAACAATTGGACTTTGATCCTAATTGTTCTTGATCTGAAATCTGCCAATATTCTCCAATTCAAAGAACAAAAAGCCCCTTGCTAAAAATTAGCAAGGGGCTTTTTTCACAGTAACCGAGGCGGGACAAATATCGAACTTTGTGGAGGAGGATATTTGGGTTTGTTTGGAAGAATATGGCTCATAAGCGTATCATAAATTTCACCATTTTAGATTTTTTATCACCTTATAATTGCTCAAGTTTTTTGTACGCTAACTTGTCGAGGTATGAGTCCCGACAAGCTTCAACAGTTTTGCTCAGTTTGTTGACATTGAAATATTACATATTTGAAAGTATGCAAGTAGGACAACACTACACCATGTGTATATGACAATGCTTTTCCTTCTCTTTTAACTTCACACCTTATATGTCCGCAATATCCTGCCAGGTATCTGGGTTATAGATTGTCAAGATTTTTTCCTTCTGACTTATCATACCTGCAAAGTTTTTAGCAACTATCTTGAAGTGATGATAAATGGCCTTTCCATTCGTATCTTCTACCAATAAAGTATTACTCGCTAAAATCGTATCGACCAGTTCTACCTGAATCAAATCATCATTGGTTTGAATTTCATGAATCTGCTCCCAATTCCCACTATTATTCATTTTATGAATCGTGTAAGCTCCGTTATGAACGGTTTTATTCCATGAAAGCGTAACGGAATCAAGCTCATTGGCAACACTTAATGGTGTCGCATAATAAGCCAAATCAGGTGATTCAGGATTTTTGTTTTCAACGATATTTGTCAAGGTCATCTTAGACGCTTCAGATGGTGCATACTCGGTTACGAAATTTCCATCTTTATCTTCATATTTCACCTCACGTTGAACCACTATTCTATAAAATAAAGGATCTCCATACGGAACATATCCCAAATCATTGAACTCATCCTTAATTTTCCAAATAGGATCATCTTGAATATTTAATGATTCGACATTAATCTCACTTACCATAGTCATTGTCCGGATAGAGAGTGCGTCAATATTAGCTGTTGCCCGATAAACGTTAATTTTCTTAATGTTTTGAGACTTAGCATAACCGTTAATTTGAACTTCAATTCCTGGAGAAATACTGAAGGCTAAATTTTCAAGAATAGGTGTTATTTTAACAATTTCAGGTGCAGATGGTGGTGAGGTATTCACCAGACTAATTGGTCCTAATATAGGACTATAAGGACTGTTCTTCATTTGCATATTAATTTCCCTAACGGCATAAAAATATTTAGCATTTGAAGCTCCGTCTAAACCGAAATCAGTAAACTGCGTTTCGTGGTTAGGATGACCCGCTGCTGGGCCTATCCGTTTCATCATGGGAGCCATATCAAATTCCGGATCATTTGGATTCAGTAAATTGCCATTTCTATCCCTTACATTTTGCTTTTTAGGAACAGGCTTATATGCTCCGCCTTTTACATGTTCATATATCACAGGAATCTCTGTTAGCGGAACAAAACAGTTAAAAATAATGTCACGCATAAAATCAACGATTTGAAGCTCCCCGTGTCCTGCACCAATTGGAATAACGACTTGATCCAACGTAGTAATTGTGCCAACAGGAGGTACACTCTCTGAAAAGTGCGCATTGTGCTCGGTAATAAATGCATTGATGCTTGTTATGAATTTGTCATTGTTTGGCATTGGTAAACGAACACCCGTTGGATCATTTGGAAATTTTTCAAACAATCCGGCATCTGCAGTATAATCCCAACTCAATAAATTCATCCATCTTTCCTGAAACCAGTCTGCCTCACGATTGCCAAAAATGTCAAGCATTACACTTTCCACATTATAATCACCAGGTCCGGTTAAATCTTCAATTTTATAAATTGTAGATAAAATTTGAATATCACTTGCTCTGTTAAATTGAACTGAATGTGGCTTATGCTCATAAACAGTCGTAAATGTATAAGACGCTTTTCCAAAGAAATCAGGTCTTGTGGCATAAAGTCCTCCAATTGGTAATCGTGGTTGTTCTGGTTCAACTATTTCTTGCGCAAACATTAAAATTGGTTGCGAAATCTTAGAAAAATAGCCCAATTCATGATCGTGCGTTCTCAATCCAAAAATTGAATATCGCACACCTTCATCTGTAGCCGGAAGAATTGATGTTTCATCCAAATTGTGACTTGGGTCATGAAATAGATATGTTTTATACCCTGGATAATAGTTGACTTGATGCGTTCCTATTTGAACAGGATCATAGCCAGGATCAGTATCAAAACTTAAATCAGCCACATAAACAACTAAATCATTAGCCGTTCCAATATTTTCTGTTCGAATCACCTTCAACTCTTTACGCGGTCCATTTGGATCTCCCTGGGTATGCAAACGGACTAAACCATTATACCATTCAACCCTATGGCCACCTCCGCCACTTTGCGAGTGTTGGGCCAGAGAATAACCTGTAAACGTAATTTTATAAAGTCCTAAATGAGAATCTTTTATTCCATCTCCAGTTGTATCCTCCAATTCAATTTCAGTAAGCGCATTTTCATAAATCCCTCTGAATTTTTGCACATGTGTTTCAACCGTACCATCTGTAATATTAATTGTTACCTCTTCTCTATGGACAGTAGTGTGGTCGATATTCACTTTAAAAGCCAATGGGTTGGGCAACGGTGTAATAACCGTTGGAAGACTCCAATTTGCAGGGGTTAACATATTTTCAACCACCAAAAACAATCCGCCAACCCCTGGTGTTGTCAATTCACTAGGCGGAATTGTTGAGCCCAACTCAACTGGAAATCCATTTGCATCATTCTTAAACAATGTGAATTTTGGAAAACTTCCTGTATTATCAACCTGCTGAATGAGATAATTTTCACCATTAATCGTTAACACACTACCAATAAAATTGGCTCCGTCTCCTACAATCGAAGGGCTAATCATTTCGGGTGGAGTACCTGTACTTGTCAACTCATATTCTCCCGATTGAATGTCAACCAAAATTGGATTGGCATTGTTTGTAACACTTGCAATTTTTCCTGCAACAGAAATGGGAGTTCGATTTCTATAAAATATTTCAAAATCTTCTCCAAATAGTTCGTCCGCATCTGGAAGTTCAGTATAACCACTTACCACATCTCCATTTATAGTTCTATGATAGTCAATTAAATCCTGTCCATGATTGTATTCAAAAGTTAGTCGAATAAATGTTTTATCCGGTGTTACAATGTTGGTAAATTCAACTTGTTCATCTGTAGATGTCAACAATAAAGGGCTTTCTGCTCTAATCAATACTGCATTAACATTGGTTGGTGGTTGTAAGGTATTTGTTGGTGTAATTGTTGTTTCAATTGAATGAATCACTGGACTGTCAACTGCTCTGCTAAACCAGTTGATTCCGTATGAACCATAATCGTGCATTCCGTTATCCTTTTCACGGTGTACAAACAAAGGAAAGTCTGGTTCTGGTATAACAATCGAATGCGTCTCATTTTTTTGCTCAGGCGGAACCGTACTATCAATATTATAATAAGTGCGGTCAAATGGCAATTCTGGTTTTTGCCAATTCGGATCAGAAGAACGTCTATATTCAATCCCTGCATATACTGGAATTGTACTATCTGCAGATATGA
>CAKZPK010000231.1 GCA_937139035.1 uncultured Crocinitomix sp.
CCACAGGCCTGCATGAAATCAGCATGTATTTGGAGGGACAATGGTATAAGTTAACCGCTAAAGAAGGGACTTTTGATCGGGATCATGCTGTTTATAAGTTAGACACCGATATACTTACTAAAAACATTTTAGAACCTATTCTAAACCTGCATGATTTAAAGACAGATGATCGGGTTAGTTTTATTAACGGTAAAAAAGGAATGGAAGGTATTGAAACTGCCGTGGAAGAATCGCGCGCAAAAGTTGGTTTTGGCTTATTTCCTGTCTCTGTAACTGATTTGAAACGTGTATCTGATGGTAATTTAATTATGCCCCCAAAATCTACTTGGATTGAGCCTAAGCTAAGAAGTGGCTTAACCATTTTCCCACTAGATGATTAAACTATGATTGAAGAAAATTTAAATAAAATTAAAAATGATATTCCTGAAGGAGTAACATTGGTTGCTGTTTCCAAAACAAAGCCTAATCATTTAATTGAAGAGGCTTATGCTGCTGGTCAACGTCACTTTGGAGAAAATCGCGTTCAAGAGTTGGAAGAAAAACATGCCGTTTTGCCTAAAGATATTTGCTGGCATATGATTGGGCATTTGCAGTCCAAAAAAGTAAAAAAAATTGCGCCATTTGTTCATTTGATTCATGGTGTGGATTCTTTTAAACTATTGCAGGAGATCAATAAACAAGCCCTAAAAAACAACCGCACAATTGATTGTTTACTACAATTTCATATAGCGCAAGAAGCAACTAAATTTGGTTTTTCAATTGAAGAGGTTCAGGAAATACTAAAGTCATCTGAATTTTTAACCTTAAATAATGTGCGCATATTGGGAGTTATGGGGATGGCTACTTTTACAGAATGTAATGAACAAGTTCACTCAGAATTTGGAGTATTAAAGGACTATTTTGATGAACTTAAAGCAAACTATTCTGATGTCCTCCCTGATTTCACAGAAGTTTCAATGGGTATGAGCGGTGATTTTAAAATAGCTATAGAAGAAGGAAGTACAATGGTAAGAGTAGGTAGTTCTATTTTTGGTAGCCGCGGATAAATTTAGGTATTTATAAAAACAATAGGACTATGTTTCTAATCACTCTTGTAAGTTGTCTTTGTTGCGATCAAATTGATTATTTTACTGATAACTTAATTTTAGATTTTATCGAAAATGTTACTCATTTAATCCCCGCAACTCTTTTGATCATACTTTTTATTCGAATGAAAATTCTGAGGAGCCGTGAGACTGTAGTTTATTCCTAAGTGTCAAAATAAATTCAATAATCTTCTACATTCATATCATTTCCCGAATTATTGCCATTGAGCGGAAACCATTGCCCTATTACCGAGTTTTGGTCGGATAAGACGTTTTTATTTGTATATTCATTTCAAATCAATTAAAACCAATAAAATGAAAAGAAAAATACTTTTATTAGCGGCTTCTGTTATGTTATCTACAGGGTTATCTGCACAATTTCAAATTGGACTAAAAGGTGGTTATGCCCTAGGTGCAACTCAGTCAAGCATTGGATATAGCTATGATGGAGATCAAGTGACAACCTTGTATGGAACTTATGGAGAAGGGATCCCTTTTGGTGTTGAATTTCGCTATTTATTAGGAGACAATTTTGGATTACAGTTGGACGCAACTTACTTGCTCGGTAGTGAAATAACAAACTTTGAGTTACTTACTGCTGGTTTTGAGCAAAGCACAGTAACAAAAACAACACAGTTTCGAATTGCTCCTGCTATGGTGTTTAAATCAGACCTTGGAATCTATTCAAGATTTGGTGCTATTATACCACTTTCAGGGAAAACAGTTGCAACCTCTAAAGATGCAAATGGTGGAGGAGCTGGTGTACCTTCTGAAATAAATATTGAAGCAAAAGGTAAATTTGGCTTAGGTTATGTAGGCGCTTTAGGTTACGAACTAACAATGGGTAATGTTGGAATTTTTGGAGAACTAGAATATATTGGATTATCCATAAAACGATCTTCAACAGAAATCACGAAATATGATATTGGAGGAGTTGACCTATTAGGAAACTTAACTGATGAGCAAAAAAACACAACCTACGAAGATGTTACAACTTTTGGAGGAACAACAGGACAAGCAAGTAGTTCTGCCTATAATTCAATAGGTGTAAATATTGGAGTTAGATTCAATATTGGCGATTAAGCTTAGACAATAAAATTTAAAGGGATTATTCTTTGGACGTTTACCGTCATTTTAGAATAATCCCTTTTTTAATGCGCGTAAATTCACTATATCATTCTAGTTCACTTATTTTTGCAGGACACTTTGCAAAAAATAAATATTGTTGCAATAACGGATGAAATACATGGCATTTAAAAACTTAGGATTACCCCTTGTTTTATTAGACACTTTAACCGAGCAAAACTATACCGCTCCCTACCCTATTCAAGTCAAAGCAATTCCTGCAATTTTAAACGGTGAAGACCTTTTAGGAATAGCAAAAACAGGTTCGGGAAAAACGGCAAGCTACGTTCTACCTATTCTGGCGCAAATGTTAAAACGCCAGAAAGCAAAAAACAGGCATGTTGATGTTTTAGTATTGGTTCCTACTCGCGAACTAGCCATGCAAGTTCAGGATGTGTTTTACCAATTTTGTCTTCATTTGCCAGATAGTATTAAAGCTAAAGCAGTTTTTGGTGGAGTATCTATTAATCCACAAATGATTGGGCTACAAAATGTCAATATATTGGTTGCAACACCTGGCCGGCTGCTCGATTTGGTTCGTTCTAACGCAGTCCATTTAACCAATATCTCAACACTCGTATTAGACGAAGCAGACAAAATGCTCAACCTTGGTTTTAAAGATGAAATGAATGCCATTTTTAAGTTATTACCAGCCAAACGTCAAAATTTACTTTTCTCAGCCACCTTAAGTGCAGATCTTAATGCCATCAATGAAATAATTCTGAACAACCCAACAGTTGTTAAAATTGAAGAAGAAAAAGAGAACCTCGATTTAATTCACCAAACAGGTTATTTTGTTGCTGCTGATCAAAAAGGACCTTTGCTTCGACACCTCATTAAAAGCAAAAACTTGCAACAAGTTTTAATATTTACAGCATCTGTTTATAAAGCAGACAATGTTGCTAACAAATTGCGCAAGAATGGAATTGAAGCTGAAGCCGTGCATAGTAAGAAAAGTCAAGGTGCCCGTTCAAATGCATTGGCAAATTTTAAAGCAGGAAAAATAAGAGCTTTAGTAGCAACAGATTTATTGGCACGTGGAATTGATATTGAACAATTGCCATGTGTTATCAATTATGAATTACCTCGATCTCCCAAAGACTATGTGCACCGCATTGGTCGTACAGGGCGAGCAGGAAATGAAGGATTGGCGATCACCTTAGTATCTGATGAAGAAAAGCATCATTTCAAAATAATTCAAAAGAAAATGGGCAGACAAGTTGAAATGCTGGAGCATGATTTATAGTCGCCTTATTTTTTAATTAATTATTCTATTCTCATTCCATTTCAAAGGTCTATAATCCAACAGTTTTAGTTATCTTTGATAATAAGAAGTTTGTCTGCAATGGCACTTCAAAAACGTAATACCTACCCTATGAAAAAGTTTCTCTTTCCTATTGTCACTATGATTTTGCTGTTAACGGCAGGTTCATGTCAAGAACTAACCCCTGAAGAGGCTTTTGACAAAGGACAAAGACAAGGTTATAATCAAGGTCACGAAGACGGTTATGAAGAAGGATTTAATGCAGGGTTTGATCAACCTAAAGAAGGACTATTATTATTTAATAACGTCAACCCTAACCTTTGGAAAACAACCTATATTATTAGTGTTATTACCATTATATTTTCATTGCTACTTGTGTTAAGAGCGGTTATGTATCTCAACTACAATCCTAACGAATGGAAAAAAACTTTAGCTAAATGGCTAGTGTTGTTGGTTGGATTACTTGTTTCGTATTTTATCGTACCGCGTATTAACCTCATTTGGTTTTTCGATCCTGGTTTCAATAAGTTCATTGGTTATCTTGTATGTTTAATAGCCATTGTTGGAATTTATTTTGCAGGAAAAAAACTATCAGTTCTTGTCAGTGAAAAAAGAACTGATGGAATGGATGTTATAATCATACTCATTACCAGTTTGTTTCTTTGGTTTATTACCTATATCGTTATTAACGGGCAATATTTATTTGGATATACAGCACTGTTTGGACACCATTTAATCATTTGTTTTGCTATTGGTATTATTGCCTTCAACATTCATTTATTACTGATAAGTGAACCAACACCTGAAGAAGATACAAACCCAATACTCAATCACGACGAGATAAAAGAAAAATAAAGAACGACCTAACCTGCCAAAAATCATCACGTTAGTTATATCTATTGATTATTAATTGTCAAATTACTATCAATTGGACTTTGTTATTGTTAATTTCGCGCACACATTAAAACGACTGTTGTGGATATACCAAAAATTGTATTAAAACCTGGAAAAGACAAATCTATTGTTAGAAAACACCCTTGGGTATTTTCAGGAGCCATTAAAGAACAAATTGGTGAAATAACAGAAGGAAGTTTTGTAGAGGTAGTTGCGAACAAAGGGCGTCACCTTGGATATGGCCATTATCAAAATGGAAGTATCATGGTTCGTGTTTTGCTTTTTGATAAAGAAGAGCTTACTGATAATCTATACGAGCAAAGGATTGCATCTGCATGGGCCTTGCGAACTTCATTAGGTTTAGTTGATTCGAAAGAAACCAATATTTTCAGATTAATCCACGCCGAGGGAGATTTCTTGCCTGGTTTAATCATTGATCATTATGCAGGACACCTAGTGGTGCAATGTCATAGTATTGGAATGTACAAAGACATTGACAAAATTAAGGATGCACTATTATCCGTTATAGGAGACAAAGTAAATTCGATCTATTTAAAATGTACTGGAACTTTACCTAAAACCTATACTGATTATACTGGTGATCGTTGGTTACACAATGAAGTTGAAACACCGCAAATAGCACTTGAGTACGGAAATAAATTTGCCATTAACTGGGTAACAGGTCAAAAAACAGGCTTCTTTATTGACCAACGTGAAAACAGAAAACTATTGAGCAGATACTCTAAAGGAAAAAAAGTTTTAAATACATTTTGTTATTCCGGAGGTTTCTCTGTATTTGCATTGAACGCTGGCGCAACTTTGGCGCATTCATTAGATGCTTCGCAAAAAGCAATTGATTTAACAGACGAAAACATTGAACTCGGTAATTTTGAAGAAGGCAAGCACAAATCTATTGTGGCTGATGCTATGGATTATATTAAAGACTTGCCAGAAGACTATGACGTTATTGTACTAGATCCTCCTGCATTTGCTAAACACCGCAGCGCAAAACACAACGCTATTCAAGGTTATAAACGTTTGAATGCTCATGCCATGCGACAAATCAAACCTGGCGGAATCATTTTTACATTCAGTTGCTCGCAAGTTGTAGACAAAACATTATTCACCAATACAGTTATTGCTGCTTCTATTGCAGCAGAACGAAAAGTTAGAATTTTAGAGCAACTCCACCAACCTGCTGACCACCCTATTAGTTCAACACACCCAGAGGGTGAATATTTAAAGGGCTTGGTTATCCAAGTCGAGTAATTTCATGAAGAAATACACTTACAGTGCAATATTAAAAATCACCGCGCCCTTAATGTTGGGTACATTTGTGCAATCAATTGTCACATTTACGGATGCGGTATTTGTAAGTGAATTAGGAGGAGTAGCAATTGGTGCTTTTGGCAACGGTAGTTTAGTTTATATTTCTTTATTTATGTTTTGCCGCGGCTTAGCAGATGGTGTTCAAATCACGGTTGCCAATAAAGATGGAGCGGGTGAAACATCCTCGATAGGTGCTACTTTATTTAATGCGCAAATCTATCAACTCTTTTTAAGTAGTATTCTTTTTACAGCTTTGTTTCTGTTTGGAGAAACAATAATTGTTGGCCTTTCCGAATCTCAAGATATTGGACAAGCAATGATAGACTTTATTAGTGTCCGTGGTTGGGGATTATTTTTTGCGGCCCAACACATGGCATTAGTTGGCTTTTTTATTGGCTTGGGCAGAACTAATATTATTCTTATTTCAGCACTACTCATTGCAGTCTGCAATATCTTTCTGGATTATTTATTTATTAATGGAAATTTAGGGATGCCCGCTTTAGGTTTGCAAGGTGCACCTCTGGCATCTTCCATTTCAGAATTTGTGGGCTTTGTCTTTTTATTAATCTACTTGATTAAAATTCCTGCATTAAAAAAATATGGTTATCACCAACTACGGAAAAAACTGAACCTAAAACATCACCTTAGTTTACTTAAGCTAAGTTATCCTCTAATGTTACAAGGAGTACTATCTCTTAGCACTTGGCTCGTGTTCTTTACTTTAATCGAACATATGGGAACCGCAGCATTAGAAGCTGCCAACAATATAAAATACATGTACTTTTTGGCATTTGTGCCGTTATTTGGGTTTGGTGCTGCTCCGCGTACAATCGTTAGTAACTTGGTTGGACAAGGTGAAAAGAAAATTATTCCAAAAATTCAGCGAAGAATCATATTACTCTCCGTTCTTTTTATTGTCGTTTTCTTTCATGGTGCGTTGCTATATCCCGAGGCGCTCATAAGAATGGTTGATCATAATCCAGAACTTGATCCGCAAGTATTTGAGGACAGTGTATATATATTAAAGTTTGTTAGCGGATCTATTTTTATATACTCCTTTGCAGTTGTCTACTTTAATTCTGTAGCCGGACTGGGAGAAACAAAAATGACCTTTATTGTAGAAGTGATTGCAATTGCACTTTACTTGTTAGGTTGCTATTATTTCATCTACCTATGGGAGTGGGATATTAAAGATGTTTGGTGGGTTGAATACATTTATTTCTGCTCATTAGGTATATTCAGTTTTATCTATTTATTATATTATCGAAAAAAAAGCGTGCATGAGTGAGAAAATAGTCTTTATGGGAACACCCGATTTTGCGGTGGAATCATTAAAACAAATTATTGAGAATGGTGAAAATGTAGTAGCTGTTGTTACTAGTCCTGACAGACCGGCAGGACGCGGACAACAACTACGCGAATCTGCTGTAAAACAATTTGCGGTATCACAAAACATTCCTGTGCTTCAGCCAGAGAAACTAAAAGCCGAGGAATTTATTACTGCTTTGCAAGAAGTCAATGCAGATCTTTTTGTAGTTGTTGCATTTAGAATGCTACCAGAGGTTGTTTGGGACATGCCTGCAAAAGGAACCATTAACCTACACGGATCTTTATTACCCAAGTATCGTGGTGCTGCACCAATTAATTGGGCGGTTATTAATGGAGATAAAGAAACGGGCGCAAGTACCTTTTTTATTGAAAAGGAAATTGATACTGGAAAAATTATTGATAACGTTAAAATTCCAATTGGTAAAGAAGACAGTGCAGGATCCATACACGATAAGTTAATGGTTGCTGGGGCTACTTTATTAACAAAAACCATTCGTGAAATATTTAATGGTACAGCTACCGCAAAAGACCAAGCAGATTTATTAGCTGAGTCAGAATTAAAACATGCACCTAAAATATTTAAACCCGACTGTAAAATCAATTGGGACGATTCAACACTCAATATCTATAATAAGATTAGAGGACTGTCGCCATATCCGGCAGCATGGACTGCGCTGCAACCAAAAGAAGGAAAAACGAAGTCTCTTAAAATATTTCAAACCAAACCTGTTGTTGATGGCAATAACCATGTAGGAGAAATTTCCTTAAAAGAAGATGGCGTTTATTTTGGAACAAATGACGGATGGTTGAAAATAGAACATTTACAATTAGAAGGTAAAAAACGAATGCCAAGCGACCAATTTGTGCAAGGCTTTAAATTTGACACTTATAGTTTAGTGATTCATTAACCCTATACCTATGAAAAAACTTATCCTTTTTATAATTATCATATTTGGGTTTCAAGGAATCAGTCAAGACGTTTATAAGCTTAAAAAAGAAAAACCAAATGAAAGCTATGACAACATTCATGTTCAAAAAATTTCTGATTCGCCAGAACAAACAACTTTTCTAATCTGGATAAAAAATAGTGTAAAGCTTCATAAACATGCTCACCACGCCGAAAACATATATGTTATCTCAGGAAAAGGAGAAATGACAATTGGTGACGAAAAACTCGTCATTAAAAAAGGAGACTTTTTCACCATTCCAAAAAACACTCCACATGGTTTAGAAGTGCTATCATCCGCGCCTGTAAAAGTATTATCAATTCAGTCTCCACAATTTAAAGGAGTGGATAGAATCTTTATTAACAAGGACTAAACCTAGTAAAACCCACGTAAATAGGCGTTTTTAGGTGCACTTATCAACATTTTGCCGATTTTATTAACAAAATCACCGAGTTTTTGCCTGTATTCCTTGCAGGATAAGGATTTAAAGATATATTTGTCTCGACATTAATTTTTTAACCATAAAATAAATTTGATTATGAACAAATCAGAATTAGTAGATGCAATGGCATCACACTCAGGATTATCAAAAGCTGACTCTAAGAGAGCTTTAGACTCTTTAACAACTTCTGTTGAAGGTGCATTAAAAAAAGGAGATAAAGTTTCTTTAGTAGGATTCGGATCTTTCTCTATCTCTAAGAGAGCTGCAAGAACTGGTAGAAACCCTCAAACAGGGAAAGAAATCAAAATTGCTGCTAAGAACGTAGTAAAGTTCAAAGCTGGAGCTGATCTTTCTGGAAAAGTAAACTAAGAAAGTACTTCTAGATATTTATCCCCTTGCGACATTGTCGTGAGGGGATTTTTATTTGGTATAAACTAATATAAGTAAGCATAAATCTGTACGCTACTTAATCATTTCAAATTGCTAACTTTGACAGCAATACACCTAACTAAAAACCCTAATGATTGCCATGAAATCACACCACAACAAATTGTTTATTTGCCTTACGGTTTAACAAAGACAATTAGTGATGATGTTACTATTTTTCCAGGGGAGAGCACAGTATAAGAAGCCACTGGCGGAGAGACTTACGAATAGCATTCAATAGGCCTATCAATAGCATAGTTAGAAAGGTTGATTCTAAGCAATTTTTAAAAAAGTACTCCTCTACCTTAAAAGACATTATACAATTTCTACATTTGCATTATGGAAAAAGAAAAATGGTTGCTTGAAAAGTTCTATGAGCATATTTCAGATAATAAGAAAGAAAAATTTGATTCAATCATTCAAGATAGAACACGTTATGTAACTGTTGTACTTGAAAATATTTTTCAGCCCCATAATGCGGCAGCAGTATTAAGGTCATGTGATTGCTTTGGTGTTCAGGACGTACACGTGATTGAAAATGACAATGAATATGCTCCCAATAAAGACATTGACATGGGCTCCTCAAAATGGCTCAACCTTAATCGCTACAATTCCAAAGAAGAAAACACAGTTGATTGTTTGAATGCTTTAAAAGCAAAAGGATATAAAATTGTAGCCACTACTCCGCATACTGATGATTGCCAAATAGACGAACTCCCATTGGACCAACCCATTGCTTTACTTTTTGGTACAGAAGCTACTGGGCTGACAGAAACTGCTATGGAACATGCTGATGCATTTGTAAAGTTACCCATGTATGGTTTTACGGAAAGTTATAATATTTCTGTTTCTGTAGCACTTGCGCTTTTTAGCGTAACTGAGCGCATGCGTAGCAACAAAGATTTGAACTGGGAATTAAGTGAAGCTGATCAAGTAGCTATAAAACTGGAATGGGCAAAAAAGGTGGTTAAACACAGTGGTAAAGTAGAGAAGATTTTGAACGAACGGTTTGAAAGTAATTCTTAATGGTAGTTACTCATAACCAGAAACGCCTATAAAATATCTCCCACACTAAAATAAGACATTTTAAAAAAAATAGTACCTTTTCACATGTCCTTAACAAATTGCAAAAACTGTAATCAGGAAATTTCAGATACAGATAAGTATTGCACCCAATGCGGTGGAAAAATTATTCGCGAAAGAATTACTTTTAAAACGCTAATTGCAGATGCATTTTGGCGAGCTATTGGATGGGACAATAAATATCTTAAAACAGTTCATCATTTAATTATAAAACCAGAAGTAATTCTGGGAGCATATGTTAGCGGCATTCGCAAAAGATATGTAAATCCCATTGCTTTTTTCGCAATTGGAATGACCATTTCCTTAATTACTTTTAATGTTTTTCAAGAACATTTTTTAGAGCTATCTGGAGTTGCAGGTGTAGAAATTGATGAGAATTTTGAATTACCTGCGGAGTCTGCCATATCTTTTGGAACTGGAGATATGCCGGCAGAAACAGCAGAATCTATGAAAGCTCAAATGCAAGCTGTTGCATATATTCAAAAAACGATATTAAAATATTTTAATATTTATTCTTTCGCTCTTTTGCCACTCTATGCATTAGTAGGCTTTTTGGTTTTCAGAAAGCAAAACAATTATACAGAGCATTTAATTATCAATGCCTACTTACAAGGTTTTTTATTCTTGTGGACAACTCTGTTTTTCTTAATAACATTAGGTGCGTTTGACAGTTTATACAATTACTCCATTATTCTTACCATATTCTTTTATTCATATGCCTATGCCAGGCTATATAAATTAAGTTTCTGGAATAGTGTATTGTATCTACTCAAGTTTATTGGAGTTATGCTGATTCTAATAATTATATTCGGAATTGTAATTGCAGGAATTGGTTTTGCCATGGCTGCAAGCGGCAATTGATCTAAGTTTATTATTCCCTAAAGAAGCCTAGTTTTTTAGTAGGCACAAATATCTATTTAGCGATTAGCCAACTTACTAATTGTTGATTTGAATTTTTCTGCAACCTCTTTTATCAACTCATGTTTTCCTTCTTTCACCACTAGTTTTCCTTGCGCAATAGTTCCGTATTGCATACTCGCATCTGTACAATAAAGAATAGTTGAGGGTAAATTCTCTAAACTTGAATTCGCCACCAAAGAAGCATTGGCATCAATTAAAACAGCGTTAAATGGTTCACCAACCTTGAAATATTCATGGTTATAATTATTCATAGCCTTACGCCCTGCAACTGTTGCTTGCTCAAAAGCATACAAACCACTATCTCCTTGATTAACAGAATAAAATGTATTTCTTTTATGACTAATTAAGCGTTGTCCATAATCTAAAAGGCGTAACTCTTCGAAAGGATTTAAACCAATATGACTATCAGTTCCAATACTCCATTTGCCGCCTTGTTCTTGAAAACGCCGTAACGGAAAAATACCGTCTCCTAAATTACCTTCGGTTGTAGGACATAAGACCACATTCGCTCCACTCTTTGCAATACCGTCCGTTTCGGCATTTGTTAAATGTGTTGCGTGCACCAAATGAAAACGATCATTCATTGCAACATTGTCTAGCATCCATTCAACAGGACGTTTTCCCAAATAAGCTATGGACGCCTCAATTTCCTTCAACTGCTCTGAAATATGGATATGAAAAGGTAAGTCTTGCGGTCCATTTTTGGCAATTTCAGCAATTATAGTTGGTTCTACTCCTCGCATTGAATGGATTCCAACCGCCAAATTAGCATACTCATATTGCTGAGTTGATTTTTCAGAAGCAGCCAATAATCTCAAATAATTATCTAAATCATTTGAGATAAAACGGCGTTGACCTTCAGAAGGCGCTTTGCCAAATCCTCCTTTTTGATAAAAAATAGGTACAAGCGTAATTCCAATACCTACTTTTTTTGCCGCAGCGACTAATCGTTCACCCATTTCAGACAAATTGGAAAATTCTGCTCCAGTTTTATCATGATGTACATAATGGAACTCTGCAACATTTGTATAACCGTGTCGCAACATCTCTGCATATAGCATGGTTGCAATTACTTCTAAATCATCTGGACTTATTGTCAATGCTAACTGATACATTGCTTCTCTCCAAGACCAAAAATCATCAGGAGTTTGGTTAGTTGCATGACGCTCAGCTAAGCCTGCCATTGCATATTGAAAAGCATGTGAATGTGCATTTTGAAATCCGGGCAATGCATAAACCTCTAATTCTGTAACATTTGTCAAGTCGGAACTTGCATCAATTGCCGTAATAAGTCCCTTATCATCAACTGATACATATGCATTTGAAAGAAATCCATCATTTGTCAGCAATCCTTTAACTTTATACGTTTTCATAGGCTTTTTTTTATCCAAGATCTAGCTGCCCAAAAATAGAATTTTTATTGCAGTAGTCCTCATTTATTTCGAGCGTTTTTTTCATCTCTACCCATCTATCCAATTTCAATATTTGCGATTTTCGCAAATGATTTTATTCAGTGGTGAAATTCAGTTATTAAAACCACTAAAAAGTCCTGATCTTGCACCTATGAAAACAATGCACTACATCTTAACAATTCTATTTTTATCAGCAGCTACCGTATTTGGACAAGCAACTGTAAATTGGAAAACGCAAAAAAATGCAGCATTTACGCAAACAGGTGTTAATATTGAAGGACATGAGTCTTCGTTTTCTACTCAGATTTTTAAGCACAATAACCAATTCCTTGAACTTGAAGGTGGAACTGGTACTTTCGCTCCGAATGGTAATGAAGGACAAACTTTTTCAAGTGGTTTAACATTTAATAAAGGAAGTAAAAAACATTTTTTATCTCTTGGTTTGCATATGACTTATGCTTCCAATTCAGACATTGAGATTAGTTCAGTTTTAAGTCAGCAAGCATATTTATCAAATGCATTAATTGGTTATCATTACTCAACAGGTAAAGTTGACTTTAAAGTTCACATTCAACCATTAAGTGGTATTTCTCAACGAATTACTGACCTAGGAAGTTCGGCTTCAATTAGTATCCAATTATAAGATGAAAAAAGTATCTTTGCTCGTATGACTATAGCAGAGATCACAAAGTATTTAGAAAGCCTTGCTCCATTGTCAAGCCAAGAAGGGTATGACAATTCTGGTTTAATTGTTGGCGATAGAAAAGCTACAGTAAGCAACGCCTTAATTTCATTAGACTGTACTGAAGAAATTGTTGATGA
>CAKZPK010000232.1 GCA_937139035.1 uncultured Crocinitomix sp.
TTCAAAAGGAATTTTGTTTTTTTTCATAATTGAACATTGAACATTGAACATTGAACATTGAACATTGAACATTGAACTATTGCTTATCCCATCTAGCTCTATGTCCACGACAATCAAAATGTACAGTCATTGAGCCGGGGTAGCGTCCAAGGCCACCTTTATTGCCAACAATTTCTTCCATAATATCCAAGACTATAGTTTTGTCAGCTTGCGTTTGTTTACCGTCGTTATTAATGTCTTTAATTACAATGTCTACTGCTTTTCCCCAAATGTGTTGACTCTTACTAGCTCCACCTTTGGTTGAATTATATTTAGGATGGCGGTGACTTTCACGAACATGAAATCCATATTTATTATACCCCTCTTCATCCAATCGTAAAATTAAATCAAGCATCATATAAAGCATCTTTTTGTCGACTAACCAGTATTGTTTTTGATCCTTTGAATAATCCTCTTCATTTTTAGAGAAATAAGCATCTGTAGATAAGAAGTTTCGAATCCGATATTCTCCCACAATATATTTTAGCACATCATCTCCATGAAGTTCGTAAAACTGTTCAGTGCGCAAACTATTTTTAAACTTACCGTTAGATTGTGTGTATTCCTTATAGTCTTCGTCTAAATCGTCAAAGTCTATTAAATCAAATTGAGATAAGACACTGTCTATGCCAGCCCGTGTTAAAACAGGTAGTTGCTCATTTGCTTTGTCAAATTTTTCAACAGGGTCTGTTTTACAAGAAATAAGTATTAAAGTTAGAATTATAGTTGCATAAATTTTCATGGTCGCTTTGGTTTTTTGCGAATGAAAAATATCATGCCAATAATCAACAACACAAGTCCTCCACCCAGGTAATAAATTAATCCTTTAATTATCGTTTTCTTCTTTTTAGGTTCCTCAACGGTATCAGTAACTCCATCTTCATCTGCGTCTACAAATTGTCCTTCCTCTCGCTGATCATGTCTCTCGTTTAACTCTATATCATCACTTGGGTCATTGTTTAAGTTAAACTGATTGTCAGTCAGTGTGGTTGAGTAAGAATCCAAATTGATTTCTTCACCCTTTAAACAGGCAAATCCATTATATGAGAATAGAATAGTTATTACAATGATTAGAGATTTCATAACAGGCAAATTGGTATAAATTTTAACGAACTAAATATTAATAGTTACAAAACTGGCTTTTTTTTAAGAATACTACATACCTGTTCGCCCTTTATTTTCAAGAATCTTGCGTCGTTGATTTTAATTTCAGTAATTTTCAAAAAAAATCGAACAAAGTGAGTAATTACGATCAATATTATTTATCGGAAAATTTGTTTGGAGAACCCTATCCAGAGTTGATTTCTTTTTTCAAAAACAGAGAGAGAGGAACTGTTTTAGATTTAGGGTGTGGGCAGGGGAGAGACGTACTTTTTTTAGCTGAAATGGGATTTGCTGTTACCGGAGTTGACAATTCGCAAGTTGGAATATCTCAAATGTTAGAGGTTTCAAAAAAAGGAGGATTCAATGTAAACGGACAAGTAGCCGATATGTATGCATGGAGTGATTTTGCATCATATGACTATGTCTTGCTAAATAGTATGTTTCATTTTGAAAAAAATGATAAGCTGAAGGAAGTGACTTTAATTAGTAAAATTTTTGAGGAACTAAAAGTAGGAGGAGTGGTTGTGTTTTGCATTCAAGATACTGGGGAAAAGGTGCCGATTTTAGAAAAATCAATTGGACAAAATTCAAACTTGGTAACCATATCAAAAATTCCATTTATATATACGTTTAAAGATGAAGATTCAGGACATTCATCTACAACTAATTACCAATTAATCAGTGTCCAAAAGTGAAAAGTTATTTACTAATTTTCGGATTGTTTTTGAACGTGTTTAGTCATAGCCAAATGGTATATGAATGGATTAACACACAGTATAACCCGAGTGATGCAACGGAAGATTCTTTTGTGGATTATTTAGTGTTAAATGAGGGAGTAAAATCATTTCATGAGAAGCAAGAATTAATTGCAGCATCTAAAGAGGTGAGCATTGTGCACATTGAGGTTGAATTGCAACGAAATGGTTATGTAAAACAGGTTCAAAAAGTCTTGCCTGATGGAAGTGAGTCAATTAGTGAATTTACATACGTAGGCAGTTCAGGAGCATATAAACAACACTGGGTTTCAATTTTTAATGGAGGAGCAAAGAAAGATACCATTCGTGAGGATATTTATACGGGAGATCAAAAAGATTGGCAAATTAGAGCAGATTCATTAGCGTTTGATTCTAAAGGCAACATCATTTATTTTCGAAACAATCGGGATGAAGTTTATTCAACATTTGACAAGCACGGAAGGAAGGTGAAAGATTCAATACCGGCTCACCCTAAATTAATGGCACATGAAATTTCGTATAAGTATGGCAAAAAGAGAATTGTTAAAGTAACGTCTTATTTAGATCAAAACATCAAAATTAAAACGGTCTATAAAGTTGATAAACGCGGCAATTGGACAAAGTGTACAATTAAAAGTAATGGCAACATTAAAAACGCCGTGCTTCGAAGAAAGTTGTTCTATTTTGATTGATCTTAATTCAAAATACTAATCTCACTAGCCGTAACAACTGTTTTATTGCTCGTTATTTCAATTGATTGTGTGATTGTTGTGCTACCGCCCGAAATGGTATCTTTTGAAACACAATAAACGGTATAGTTTCCTTGTGTTAAAGTATTGAAAATATATTCGCCGTTGCCTCCTGTTCGCTCTAATTCTCCAAATACGTCATTCTCACCATAAACTAAATATACCTTTTCATCAATGGCAGGTTGACTAGGTTGTATTGTTGTATTTTTTCCAGATTGAGTGGTGCTAATTTCAAAAGGAGAAGTCACTTTATCTGCATTGGCAGTTTCACCTGTCGCTTTGTTTGTAATAGTCACAATATCTACGTTTCGCGTTAATGTAAAATGATCTGAAGCAATTGCTTCAATTTCTTCTTGGGTATTAATTGCCATTTCTACATTTGAATCTGAGTAGTTAAATTCCACTGCAATTCCAGTACGTCCTGCAAGATTAGGGTCAGCATCACTTGGCCAAGTTGGGTTTTCATAATAAATGTAAAACTGTTCAACACCAATAGGATTATTTAATACCCAATAATCACCGTGCTCAACACTCAAGCCTTGCGTAAACAATACTTCACTTATTTCTACTTGTGCGCTTTGGTGATCTTGGCTTTTTACAAAACCTGTAATTGATGATGTACCGCCAGGTCCTTCAGTTTTATTACATGCGATTAATAATGCTACTGCACAAAAAGTGAGAATTGTTTTGGTCATAGTAATGGGGTTTATTGACGAATTATTTTGAGATTTGAAATCAGTGTTTCGTTATCGTAAATTTGAATATTGTATAATGCAGGTGCATAAGTTGAAAGGTCAATGATATGCATGTTAGTATTGATTAGTGGAGTGCTTAATAGTGTTTGTCCTGTCATATTTTTAATTATGATTTGGCCATTTTCAATTGTTTCACTAAACATGAGTTTACTTTCTCCACTAGTGGGATTTGGATAAATATTAATGTTTTGCGAAGTGTTCTCCGTTAGGCTCAAGTCTTCACAACTGCCAAACATATTGTCATCCATCCATTCTAATCGTTCGGTAGTCCAATCACGCAAATATCCCATTTCTTCTGCATAGGTATCTCCAATAAAATTATTAGGCCATACATAACTTCCTAAAATTGGCCAACGTTGAAAATTACGTTCTGCGGCCTCTGTTAAATAAATCTCCATTTCATCTACAAAAGCAAGAATACTGTCTGTGTGCAGTGTGGTCATTCTAAGTTCTTGCCAACGGCAATTGAGTTCATGTGTATAGTTTTCGTCTTCTACCAGTCGATTCCACCAAAATGGATTGTTGAGGTCTCCACCGCCCCCACAAACTGAATTAAAATAGATTTCCCATCCGTCAGTTTCACCGCCTTCGCAATAATTAGCATTTCCCCATGCTAGGTTAAAATCCCAAAGTGGTCCTGCTTTTAACTTACCTCCTTCACTTTCTCTTTCTTTATGTAAAAACGTACTGATCCGATAACCATCCACATTTTTGCTGATTTCGTTTACAATCATAAAATCAATGAATGATTGTACATTAATGTAAGGACGATATCCGTCCTCTGGATCATCAAAGTCCGGTCCATCAAGTGCCGTTTCAAAATCGGTAATATACTGCTCGATATAGTCTAATTGCAAAGGATGCATCTCATCAATTTCTGGGTCATGCATTTGGTAACGAACAGCTCCCCATGCAGGAGGCGCTTGTGCGTATGGCGAAGTCCAAGCAACTATTCCTCCGCCAGTAGTCTTATCTACTTTTACAATATAACCTCCGGTTAAGTCATTCCCACTGGTGTCGTAATATTCCATTTTATCAATATTAACTCTACCTGGATTTTGCTTAATTCTCTCCATAAAAACATAAACACCGATATAGTCACCATTCAAAACAACTTCAACCAATTCTGTCCGTGGTGCATATTCTCCCATTTCATTTCCTAACTTATAGGTGAGCACATTTCTTATGAGTGATTTGTCTGTATATGGAGCATATAGAATCCAATCGTTGTCAATTGGCCAATCAAAAATAGAGACATTGTAATTACTTGAATCTGGAGCTCTTGTTTCTAAACCATAAGCTTTTTTTGGAAAGGTTCCTGAAGATGATCCTCTTCTTTCAATACCTATCAATCCGTAAAACTCATTAAAAGGATCGGTTACATAATTTAAGCCTGTTTCATTATTGACAATGCCCATAAGTGCGGATACTTTTGGATCATCTACAATAGAAACGCCGTCTGTTGTGTTAATAATAACTATCGGTAAATTACTTGATTCAAGAATGACAGGAGGATTGAACCAATCAGGTGCAGGGTCATAATCGCTTGAAGTAGTATTAATGCCTAAAAATAAATAAGGGCGCGAACTTAAATCACTGGAAAATTCAGATTCGTTATGGGTTTGTATACAAAGCACATTAGTTCCCATATTCAGGTTATTACTCAGAAAGAACTTAGATAATGTGAATTGAGCAGGATATTCGCCAGAGTAGGCTTGTGCTTCATGCAAACCAGATGCTAGCTGATCGTAATCAGGTTGTCCAGCTCCATCCATTAAAGCTCTAGTAATTTCAACCCCATTTAAATAGGCAACAAAACCGTCGTCGTAATCAAGTAATAAGGCTGCTGCACCAATCTCATTGGTGTCCACAATATCAAACGCTATTCGCTGATAAACAGATATTGTTCCGCTAGGTAAAATAATATTGTCATCTCCATCACCGTAACCAAAACCTCCACTTCCAGTTGGCCATGACCCTGCATCAAAACTTAACGTATTCCAGTCTTCATCAACTGGCGAATCAGGTACATTATAGGACCAAATATCTGTTTCATATACCACAGTTTCCCAATGGTCTATTTGTCCAAATGTTGTAGGAAGGAAGTAAAATGAAATTCCGATTAGAAGAAGGAATGATTTAAAATTGGTGTGTTGGAGCGATAACATAGCGTTAACTTTAAGTTAACAATATAAGAATTATGAAGCAGCTTTTCTAGGTTATTAAAAATTGAATTAATTTAAAGGGATTCATTACTTAGTTGATAATGTGGGGAATTTTGAGCAAATATGGCAGGATTTATTGCTGCAAAACGATTAATAAGAATGAATGCTAATTAAAGGATGCGAATAATTAAAACATATTTATATCGACAAGCTTTACTGGTTTTTATATTGGGTATTAACAATTTTGTTTGTGCGCAGCAAATAGCAAAAAAAGATGTTATAACCGATTTTGAATTCTTTAACGAGGCGGTTATAAATGCGCATGGTGCAAATTATCATTATAACCTTGTTGTCAACCTTGATTCTGTTTTAAAAGATATTAATAGTATTGAGACCGACAGTGTGTCAATTGCCGACTTTCGTTACTTTATTGGAAGAGCGTTTAATGAAATAGGATGTGTGCATACCAGTGTCAGTGAATTTCCTTTAGAGGCAAATTTACCTGAGGAGCACTTTTTTCCACTTCCCGTATTATTGGTGAATGAAGAGCTATATATCGATAATCATAAATCCAGAGAGACTAAAGGTTTTATTGGGCAGAAAATTGAAGAAATAAATGGATATCCATCAGCCTATTTAGTAGAAAGGCTATTGAATTATTTGGGCGGAGATGGAAGAGGTTATCATGATTCATATGCAGAGGAGATAGGAAGTTTATACGCGCCTAAATTAATTTCATTCTATTTAAATCATCCGTCCGAATTTGAAATAAAAACAAGTTCAGGAATTTTTAAGGTAGCTGCAGCTGAAAAAGGGACTTATCGATATCGGTCAATTGTCTCTATGCAAAAACAAGAGAAGATTTTAGAAGGAGAACGAGCTTACTATGTAAAGAGAGATAATGTCCCAGTATTACGGATTGATAAATTTAAGAAAGAGGATATTAAATTTTGGCCAGTGGTATTTGAGGTGTTAGAAACGGAAAGTCCACCATTCTTTGTGATTGATTTAAGAGGAAATACAGGAGGTAGTCGTAAGGCAGGTGCAGAATTAATGCGCTTTCTTACAAATGAAAAATTTAGGTATTCGATTTTACAACCAAAACACAAACCAAAACCATATTTGAACAAACAAGGAAAACGTTATTATAGATTCTCTAAAATGAAGTATAATTTCGGAAAGTTTTCACGTAGGAATAAAACAGAATTAGGAACTTCGTTTCAATTTGATTTTAGCCCACACAAATCTACTTATAAAGGACAAATCATTGTGTTAATGGATGGACTAACCGCATCAACTTCATCCATGTTAACGACATGGTTAGATAAGCATTCAAATGCTCATTTTATTGGGCGAACTTGTGGTGGAGGGTATAATGGAAATAATGGCGGTGTTTTTCCGAGAATTACTTTGCCTTGTTCTAAAACCGTAATTCGGTTTCCATCCTATCGAATTGTGCTAGATGAAGATTTCAAAAAAGAATACGGTCAAAATCCAGATATAGAGGTTAAATATTCGGTTGATGATTGGCTGAATAAAATAGATAGAGATTGGGAAGCCGTTCTAGGGTTTATTAAGTCCGCTCAAAAATGAAATAGAAAAAAAAATAGACTTATTTTCTACCAAATTAGTAGAATATTTAAAGGGTTTATGAATTCTGTAGGCTTAGTCGTTCAAAATAAAGAAGTTAAGGTTGCTGTTGTTCTGTGAAAAAAACAACTAATTATGGCAACTCTGATAGATGAAGTTACGTTTAACGTCCGTAAGCAAAGATTACAATAACCAACTCGCTAACAGATGAAAAACCTAGTTCAAAAAATTACATTGTGTTTATTTCTCACAATGTTCATAAATATACCACAAGCATCAGCTCAAGATTGGACCTTCCCATATCCAACAACTGGTGCGCCATGTTCTTCATGTGTGCCTGCTGGTTGGACCATGATTACAGGTTCTCCAGATCTTTCTAGTTTGGCGAACTGGATCGGTTATTCGCATCACGAATCTACCGGTGTAATTAGCCCAGTTCCAGAACCAACACCAGGTGTTACTTCGTTTATGTCTGCAATGGCATATTTTGGAGGAACAGAAGAGGTTACTACAAGTTTTACAATTCCAGAACCAAGAACATTAACTGTTTACTTTGGTGGATTTGGTACAAGCATTTCAGGTGGTGGGCCAGTTGGGGCAGAGCCAGGAGTTACTGAGAATTTATTAGTAAACGGAGCAAGTGTTTCCGTCCCAATTCCATGGGATGGAGGAT
>CAKZPK010000233.1 GCA_937139035.1 uncultured Crocinitomix sp.
GTATATGCTAAGAGATTTACTTTATTGAATTGCCTACAAAAAGGGAATCACCGTTAAAGTGGCCAAAAGAAAAAAAGCCAAGCGAAGTGTCTGGAAACTTCGAGCTTGGCTAGATACTAACAGAATTAATACATAAGAAACTTATGTATTTAACATAATCAATATTATAAACCCTAAGCATCTGATAATCAATTAAATAAACTTAATAAGCCAGATATAATTAAAAAATTGTTATTCTGTTGTTTTAAGTTGATTTCTTCGCTGGATTAACATTTGAGTTTGTACATTAATTTGATTTAATTCGTTTTGAAACCAGGCTTTTTCAAATTCCCAAATGAATATTGATTTGTTTTTCAATAGATTATATTGCTCCAAATTTGAACGAATATCTTCTATTTCCTGAAGGGAAATTTTATTTAATGAGTAATTCCAAAGATATTCCCATGTTATGGTATCAGAATAAGCTAATTCAGTTTTGTCGTTTGCATTGGCCGAGTATAAATTACCCTCAATTTGTCGAATTAAGAAATGGGTTAATTTAATGGGTATTCCGTAAGATAATGCGCGTAAACATAATTCATATTCTGGATTTTTAGTAATTGCCGTTTGTTGTAATATAATTTTGCTAATTTTCATGTTTTTATTTTCAAAGTTAGGGGGATTTTAAATATAAAAAATCATCACATTTAGTGATTTTATCTACTAAATGTATTGAGTTAATTAACCAGCGTTAACTAGCGGAAGTGTTAAGCTGTTTTTTATATTCGGTTAGCTCATCATAAGTTCTAACGGATAATTTATAATTATTGTGCTTTGGATGATAGCAATACTTTTCCCAGGGTTCAATGTTCAAATCTTTCATAGTACTATGTACGTATTTACGAAAGCTAATTAATTCAGGAAATAACCCTAAGTACGCCTCTATCCAAAGGTCAGTATTTTTGATCGTTACGTGTGAGGCTTCCCTCTTTTGTTCTCCGAAGTTACCGGAAGAAAGCTTGAGCGCCTCAAAAAAGTAATCAAGTATTGAATTGTAATCATTATAAAAATCTCTTAAGACCTTAGGTTGAGTATGAAAATTTGCTACTGTTATCATAGTTAATAATGTTGTATTAATTGAGTTAATAAAATATGTCAGAGTTATTGATTTACCAAATTGAAACATATAATTTACCTGTATCTGGATCAACTCCAACAGACATAGTGTTATGAATACCTTCCTTTAAGAATTTTAGATCCTGAAAACTTACTGGTTTATCGATAACCACCTCTACACCGTCAGAACCATATTTAGATTGATCATGAACTGTAATAACACCATTATGATGCTCGTTCTCAAAAAGCTCTTTAAATCGCTCTATTGCCTTCTTCGTGTTTTCTACGTTTAATCCCATTTTGTTATAATTTTTATGTTTATATTAAATTGATAAGTTAGAATAAATATTTTTGTATTGGCTGAATGATATTTCTAATAATTGATCATTTTCCTTTCTAATTTTGTCAATGATATTTGAATCTTCCACAATATCAAAAACTTGAATGTTGATAGCTTGTTTACGAACACCTATTTTTTTATCATAATGGATATACTTGCTTAAAAAAGTTTCAATATTGATTTGGTAAAGATCTGTTTTAATATGTCCTGGTTTAATTTCTTCAGTATAGGAAAAGTACTTGTAACGGCCACTAGGAATTTGGTCGTCATTTGAGCGCAAATCCGAAATGACCTTTTTAAGATTTTCGATTTCTTCGTCATAACCTACAAGATCTTCTACAATAAGGTCTTGTATAGTTTCTAAAATTTTAATATTATTTGTATTACTCATAAGTTTATTTTAAGTGTATAAAAAACTCCTTGTGGCTGCTGTCCAAGGAGGCATTTACCCAAAACGTGAAGATAAAAACAGCCTTCACAGAAGTAACTATTTATAGTCTTCGCTTGAGAGGTTTAGCATAAATTGGATCCCGATATTGTATAAAATAAGCGTAACTATTTGGTCATTGTCGTTAGTGTGGACTTTATTTAGATTTAACGTCAACTGATTAACCAACCTTAAACGATCGATCCAGTTTAGTTTATCAACATTTTTTGTCAGCCTATCTTTAAATTCTCTGAACGAGAGAATTGATTTGGAAAGAAAGGTGTTCATGTCGACGATAAACGATTTTTCTTTGATAGACAAATTTGGGTCAGACAATTTGATAAACGCAAATTTATCATCAGATAAGGAAAACGAATTAGTACTATTTTCATGACTAATTAATGTCCAAATTTGAGATTCCGTAAGAACTTCTGTTACTGCAATATTATGATCAGAAAAAGTGTGATATTGTATTGCATAATTATTAACCCAAATTGTATAATCATCTATATTTATTGAAATGATGTTCATTTTAATTATGTTTTAGTAGTGATTTATTAGTCAAGGCAAACGACCATTCAACAACACCATAGTTTCGTTTAGGAGAAAGATCATTTATTATGATCGGAACATTTTCTATGTAGTAATTACAGCCGCCATACTGTGCTATGATTTTATCATTATCAATAAAAATAGCATTGAAGCGTATAATTTTACTTGGATGTTCTACTTGAAGGTGTTTTTGAATTTCGCTTATAATTTCAATTGACTTAGTAAACCTATTTCGTTCAAAGGAATAAACTTTTACAGAACCTGAATGACGCACTAAATAATGACTAGATGAGGCTTTAATTTCTTCTGACAGCTCGGTTATGGCGAAATGAAATTCGCTGCTATTATCAGTATATATCTGTACTGGGTGATCAAAAGTAAATTTAGCACTATTAATGTCAATTATTGAATCATTCACCGCGTATATTTTGTTTCCAATTTTATACATGTCAATGTTTTAACGAGACTTTTTATTGTTGAAATTCAATCCAATAGTATGATCATCTTTTAAAAAAAGGGAAGCTGTGAATTTGCCCTTTTGAGAAGTGAGATTTTTAAATGGACCAATTGTGGTTCCTGCGAACAATTGTTCAAAGTCTTTATCGGTCAATAATTTATCAAAACATTTTCTAAAAATTTTGAATTTACAAGTTTTATCATCTTTACAAAAAACGCCATAATCATTCATGATCATTGAACTTTCACATTTTGGACAGGAATGATTTATTGCTCTTACTGTGTCACTTTGTTTTTGTGCTCTAACTTTAAATGAATCATCCAAAACCAAAACAGCATCAAATTTGTCACTCCCTGGCAATTTTAATCCTTTAATTTTGCCTTTTGTCTTACGATTTGTTATGAGTTCTAAAATATTATTTGAAGTTAATTTCTTAGAATAGGCTTCTGGCCACAACACGAATCCACAAGTATCTTTATCTGTTTGACAAAAAAGACCCTTTCCAGTAACTAGAAGTTTCTTTTGTTGACACTTCGGACATTCTAGGTAAGTTGAAGATTCTTTTTTGAAATCCTGAAATAACTGGTTATTTGAATCTGATTTTACTGAAGTACATAATTCTGTTGTATAGTCTTCTATATTTGTTAAGAACGACTTCCATCCCACCCCTACTCCATCAGCGATTTGTTTCAATTGCTTTTCCATGTCACCTGTTAATTGTGGTGATTTTAATTTTGAATCGACTAATTTAATTAGCGCTCTACCCTTTTTAGTAGAAATAAGATTCTTTTTACTTACAGTTATATAACCTTGTCTTTTAAGAGTTTCAATAATGCTAGCCCGTGTTGCTGGAGTACCAAGCCCGTTTTCTTTCATTGCATCCCTTAATTCCTTATCTTCTATGGTTTTTCCAGCGGTTTCCATTGCAGTTATTAGAAGCCCTTCAGTAAACCTAAGTGGCGGTGTCACCTCTTTTTCTATAAGCACAGAATCGCTTATAACAGCTTCATGACCTTCTTTTAAGTCAAACTCGTGAACAACCTCTTTATCATCTATTGAAGAAAAAAGGCCTTTATAGCCATTATCTACAACAGCCTTAAATATGCTATAAAAATGATCTTCTGAATTTACACACTTGATGATTGCTTTAGTTTCATCATAAATGAATGGAAGGCCGAATGAATTAATAAAGCGCTGCTGAATTAAGGTGAGTATTTTATCTTCGTCAGGAGATAAGTTTTTTGACTTATTTGTAGTTGGAATGATAGCATAATGATCCGAAACTTTTTTGTCATTAAAAAACGACAATATTGTTCCTTTTTTATGAAGACAACTCAAGTCATGACCGAAATCAGACAACGACTCTAAGACTAAATATGCCTCGTCAACCATTGACGCGGGCAAATATTGAGAATCTGTTCTAGGATAGGTAACTAATTGCTTCTCATATAAACTTTGTGCAATATTGAGGACCTTCTCTGTCGTAAACCCAAACTTACCGTTACCCGCAACTTGTAGACGAGATAAATTGAAAGGTTTTGCTGGGTTGTTCCGTTTATTTTCTTTTATCACCGATTTTAGACTAGCGGTTGCTAATTTAATCTGGCTTTGCAACAAAACTAAATCATGAGGTTTAGAAAATTTGCTTTTATTATCAGAGGCTTTATATAACCAAGATATTCCTTCCCAAGTCACATGTAACTCGTCGTAAAACGATTTCTTCCAAGTTTCAAGCAAGTGGTCTCTAGAAACGATTAATTCTAAAGTAGGTGTTTGAACCCGGCCAACTGAAACGGTAGTTCCAGTTGTTAATGAATATAATCGTGATGCGTTTAAACCAACAATCCAATCAGCTTTCTGCCGCAAAGCTGCAGCTGTAAATAAGTTGTTATAATTAGAAAGAGGCTCTATTTCCTGCCAAGCCTTTAATAGATCCTTCATTACAAATGAGGAAGTCCATAAGCGTTTTTGCTCTTTGTTTTTGAGTGTGAAGCCACTAAAATGGAGAACTAGACGGTAGATTAATTCACCCTCCCTTCCGGCATCAGCGCCATTGATAACACAAGCTGAATCCTTAATGAGTGAACATATCACATCCAATTGTTTTTTGGCTGATCCATCACCTGAAGCCTTATATTTCCAATCTGTGGGAATCATAGGCAGAGTGTCTAATGACCACTCACCCCACCCATAAGCTTCAGGCTGTTCCGTTGTAACTAAATGACCGTAACACCACGAAACGTCATACTGATTTCCAGAGAAATATCCGTTTTTCTTTTGAAATGTTTCTCCTTCTGCTGTTTCAAGCAGTTCGCAGTAAATCTTCGCCACGGAAGGTTTTTCTGCTATTAGCAAAGTTTTTTTTATCATAATACAGTTAATTTAAGACAGGTATTCGTAATGTACTACTACCAAGTAGTAAAAGGCAGTTTATAGTTTTGTTATTATTTGAGCATGATAGCCAGATTCATTTTCAACGCGAATAAAGTAAGTACCTGGTGCAAAATGTTTAATAGAAAACACATTGCTGGAGCCTTGATAAACAAGTTCGCCTATTGAATTAAATAAGACAACCTTGATAACATCACCTATAATATTAATGTTATCACTCGTAGGATTAGGAAAAATGGAAATTGCGAGATCACTTAATTCATCTATTCCCGTCCAATCTTCTATAGAGATGTAATTGGGAACAAGTGTATAATCAAAGCAACCAAAGTGATCAAGAGCTGTCACTTCTAAATCATGATAACCTAGATCATAGTAATAATACCATTGTTCCGGATTACCATAGTAGTCGTATGGACTATCACCGAAATTCCAGATTATAGAGTCGCAAAATAATGATTCATTTGTGAACTGTACAGGTGTACCAGTTTCAACTTCACCCGTGAGATTTGAGGTAAAAGCAAGTTCAGGGCGTTTAACAATCGATAAAGTGGCATAATCGAGAGCTTCACATGCACAAGACATATAGTTATATGCAAGTCCATCACTATCATCAATACCATATGGAAAAAAAGGATTACCAGAATCGTTTACTAAAACCTTGGAACTATCAATACGCTTAAACAAAAATTCATTTGTTTTGTCTATTTCGTTCCAATCATTGAAATAATCGTAGTTGCGCTGAAAAAACACTTCGTCAGTATCATACCAATTATAATTCGTCATTTTTTCCATTCGTTCTGTAATTAGTATATCATCAACATAAAAACTATCAACTAAAGGATGATCGTATGTGATGGGAAGCGAATAAGTATCATCACCATCATGACAGAAAAATAAATCATCTGGATTATTTGGATAAGGATTAACAGATAAAATATAAGGATCCTTTATAGATTCTTCTCCCAAGAAATTCGTAGTAGAAAGAAAAATTTTGTATTCAAAATGTTCATCAGATTCCGGTACAATTTCTTCATATGAAACACCTGTTCCGACTTCAAGAATTTCGCCAGAGACATCAGAATACCAAGTATAAGTATTGTCAGGAATAGGATCTGCCGCTACAAAGTTAATCACTTCTCCTTCACAAACCGAATGACCCCATTGTAGTGTAAGCATTTTAAGATAATACACGAACCCTTCAAATCCACCCGGGTAAGTATCAGGATCATAATTTAATGGTAGCATTTCAGGTGCATAAGTGATTGCATTATCAAAACCAGATCCAATAATATTAATCCAAACGAATGAAGGTGTACCTGGATCATGCACAACTTCTATAGTTCTTGTTTCGTCTGCAATAATTACACAACCATCTCCAGAAGTAACTTTAAGAGTTAATATTTTATCGCCAGCTCCTCCAGCTGCTGATGGATCAAAATAATAAACTCCATCTACATTATATACTCCTGATCCAGTAATTGAATGAGAACCACCTGATGCTGTTACTAAATCAGTTAAATTAATTGGATCATCAGTATCCAAAAGTGAAGCAACAGGATCTGCGATCCATGAGACAGAAGGGGTGTTATAAACAGTAAATGACGATATATCTGATGTTATAATACAACCACCATCATTAAACTCATACGTGCCGCTATAAGTACCGCTGGCCACACCAAGCATGTCAGCAATACCGCTAACACCTATAGTAATCCCAGGAATATTAAACTCACCACCGTCAATCGCACCAGGAACTAAAAACGTTTCAAAATTATGTGATCCTGATGGACATATAGAAAAAGGTTCTAGCCGAGCTCTAACAGGGCTTTTTATACGAATCGTATTATTATCTAAAGTAGAAGTTCCTCCAAGACCACAGTCCTTCTGATACGTAATATTTACCCACAAATAGCCTTCAGCATCACCTTCAGTATCTGGAAGGTCTGTAATAATGTCCTCCCAAACTTCATATAAGTCCAAGGTTTCTATTATTGGGTATTCCCAATATTCACCGCCATAACTAACAAAAATATGATCTATGTCTTCCCAATCCCATGTCCAAGACGGACCACACGCGTCGGAATCATCTGAATCAAACTTTTCTTGTAATTCATATTCACCGGTATAACAATATGTTTCTTGTGAATATCCTATTATTGTTAATCCAAACAATAAAAGTGTAATAGTTAATTGTTTCATTTGTATCTGTTTTAGTATTAAAATATAATTTCAATGATAGGGGTATTTGTTGCATCCCAATAAATAACACCTGTTTGAATTTCAACTTCATTCAAGTCTTCATCTCGATAAAAAATTTGATATTTTGATTCTTGTTCTTTGTTTTTACCCAAAGAGTAACCCGAAATGTAATTACCATTTATGTTTGCAATATTATCGATTGTAGGCTCGGCTATATCAAAATCAGTAAACAATATTGTACCGTAAGAATTAGCATCAATTTTTATTCTTATATGATCATTAAACCCATCATCAAAGACTAATGGTTCGATATTATTAGCTGTTTCTTCGGTAAACCAAAAAGCCACATCAGCCAAATAATTACAAGTGCAATCATTTTTTTTTGCACTTTCAGAATAATTTACCGCATCTGGATCTGTACAACCCTCTTTTCTGCATGATGATAATGCAACCATAGAGATTGCAATTAATAGAATTGTTTTTTTCATTATGATTTGTTTTGCGAAGGGATTACCTTCAGGTTAAAATTTATTTTGTTTTAGTAAAAAGATACCCTTCAATTTGTATCTCATTTATTGGTAGTTTTTTGAAATGCTCTAAGAACTTTTCAAAAGAAATATTTGTAACACCTGTTTCATAATTTGAAACGGTTCCTTGATCGCAACCTACTAATTTGCCATACTCACTTTGAGTAAGTCCAGTTAGTGATCTCATTTTTTTGCAAGCCGAAGCCCCCTTTGATGTAACATTGTCGTCTGTCATATTGTAACACGAATTAATTTGAATTACGTTGGTTCTTTTACTTTCACTTAATCTAACTTATTAATATAGTAAGTTAACCTCTGCATTCCAACTAATAAAAGATTCTGATCAGAAATAATAATTTTTTGAACCCTTAAACCCTCTCTTATCAAATCAATTGCAGAGTTAACAGTTATACAATCCGCATTGAACAAATACTCTTTAGACTCGTTGTAATACTTAACATCTAAACCTAAATCAAAACCAATCAAAATTAGAATCATTGATGCCGTCATATTATTGCTTAATTTTTATTAAAAACTCATCCCCCGGCAATAGCTTTAACGAAGGAAGATCTAGGGAAATTGTTAAAGTTTGTAGATCCATTAAAGACGAACTTTTTATAACTAAATCCCCTGACAAAATAGTTTTAGCTGTTTTTAAATCTATCTGGTATATTGACTCAATTTCTTGTGACATTTATATAAGTTTTGGTTTGATGAAAATTAATTAAGCGGCACATAATTACCGCTAATAAGTAAAATATTTGTACAAATAAACCGCTTATAAAAACCTGCTTAGGACAAAGCAAGGCACTTGATACCGCTATTGCGAATAAGATTTCTTTCATAAACATTTTTTTAAGACATTACAAATATAAGTAAAATATAGTATATATGCCATATTTGTTTCTAAATACCACATCCTCCAGCTTTGCAACCAGGACCGCCACCAGAAAAAAAGTCCAGTTGTAACCCTATGTCAAATACAGACCCCATAGAAATGTCTTTTTTAAATCGTTTGCCACGTATGTGTTCAGTTACGTTGGCCCATTTAATAATAGATGAAGTATCACCCTTTAAAGAGTTAATATGAAGCTGTTGAGGATCTTTCCAATAACACATTTGACAACCAGTATCTTCAGCGAAACGGACGTCAGGATTTTGCTCCCAATATGTATTAACATGAGGACGCATTATTTTATCGTTTATTAAATCAAAACGAAGTTTTCTCCAATGAAAGTCTTTAATCCAGTTTTGACGACCAGCACCATACAAATTACAGTTAATAGGAAAATCAATTGTTTCAATAAGATCCTTGGCTCTTTCTGATTCGTCATATCTAAAACCAATTCGCATTTCTACAGGTCCAATATGGTTATAGCAAAACTCAAATGTGGGCAAGATCTTAGTATAAAAAGTACAAAATCGCATTTTAATATTGGGTATTGCCTTTTGTCTTTCTATCATTCGATCAAAACCAACGCCACGAACCCATTTGATTTCACGACCTAATTTTTGCTCTAAATCAACCATTGTTGTAATAATCATGGGATCTTCAGCTGTGGCAAGAAATTCTGGCCAATGACTAGAAGTTTTTGCCAATTTATCCTGTACTATTTGTTTAAGCTTTTTATTGTTTCTCCAATAAGGGCCATTAGCATTATGATCATCAATACAAACAAGAGCAAAGATTTCATGATCTGAAGGATAATGAATTGACATATATGAAGAGGATTTACCACCTGAAGGAGTCCCAACAGTTGGTAATACTTGATTATCTAAAATATTATTCATAACTCTTTCACTAAGTTTAAAAATTTTTCCTTTCCTCCCTCTTTCTTCCAATGATTCCAGTAACTGTTAATGTACTCTGGATGCACCCGCACCAATTCATTAAAACAAAACCTAATTGAAGTCCCATTGAAATCTCCAATTATCTTTCCCCCTTCTCGATTTAGTTTATTTAGATCCGTTGGCAATTGAGAATAGGTACCATCATCCTTTACTGCTCTAAAAGAAGATACACGATTAAAATAGAATGAGAATATCACCATTAAGGGTACTTTATATATTTGTTTTTTTTGTTTTTTCATGAGTTAAAATTTTGACTTATTACAGTGGCCGTGAGACATTTTATATTCTTCGAGTTGTTCGGTTGACCAATGACCATATTTGACTATAGCTGATTTTAATTTTTGGATTATTGTCTTTTTTCCAAAAGGACCATGATTTTTATTTTCAGCTAAACCGAGAGCTCTATATTTATTTCTTTTGTTTCGTTCTAGTTTAACCCAATGCCAAAAATGGGCAGGCAAATTTCTATACAACCATATTAATTCCGGATCCTGCATGAAAAAGCAAATTGTGCAATTACTTGGGGGAGGAACATCAAACCCGTATGATCGAATTATTTTTTGCGCTTTAGCTCTATCTACTCCTAAATCTACAAGCGGATAAACATATTTCATTGTTTGCTGCTTCCATTTAGGGAAATGCTTTTGATTACCCAAACGCTTTTCCTCACCACTAGCGATACCAAGTATTCTATGAATGCGACCATATTTGTAAAAAAACTCTTTATATATTTGATGATTTAAAGTTGACTTTATACTGTAATTAGCCTTAATCCAATGAGCAGAAAATTTATCAACTACTTTAATCTTTATATTATCAGTACATGTTTGTGGAAAAGTAACTGATCCTACAGTATTGTTTTTTTCCCAATTGTCTGTTAAGTGCTGCCATGTCTTCGGGTGGAATCCCATTTCTGATTTAATCAAATGAAATTCGATATTGTGTTTTTTGCATAATGCAGCTGCACGAGCAGTAAAAAGATATGTCTTTGGATGTTCCCACCCAGTATCAGACATTTTAACTAATAGGTTCTTTGGTGCATAATTTTGACGAAAGGTTTTGTCAAAAATTAGTTTAAGTAATATTGCCCAGGAATCTTGACCTCCCCCAAAACTAAAAAGAGTTAGTTCTCTTGTTTCTTTATAAAATAGATCCATAGTAAAAGTTTAAAAAATTGAAAATTGACCTGTTGATTCAAACAGTTGTTGCTCTGCGATTTTAACTGGAGGCAAACTAAAACCACTTACGTCATTTTTTGTAATCTGAACTATACACGTGATTACGTCAGTTCCCGACTCTTTAAAGGTTCCAGATTCCAAAGTCTTTATCTTAATATTTTCCATATTACCGTGTTCAGTAAGCCTAGATCCTTCGTAACTGCTCCCGCCTCTTGAAGCTAATTTTAAATCATTCATTTTTGAATCATCCACACCCAACCATTTACGAAATGACTTGAATTTATTTTGAGTATTAAACAACCAAGAAACTGACATAACACTTGTAAGCGTTCCCCCAGGCTTTAGCAGTTTATACATGTGTTGAACATGTTCAAGATCTTGACCATTGGAAAAGGGAGGATTCGCAACTATATAATCGTAATAATTTATAAGTTCATCATATTCAAGAAAATCACCACTTATAAGATTTATGTCCCAATTCTTTTCAAGAATTGAAAAGTTCTCTTTCATAAACTCAACAGCATAAAAGTTGTCGTCTTGTAACTCAATATTAACTGCATTAGTTTTAAACCAATTATCAATGGATCTTAATATTGCGCCTTGTCCTGCTGATGGCTCAAGAACCTTAACGCTCTTATTCATATAGGGATCAAAAGTCATTGCGCATAATTCATCAGCAAGCGCCTGTGAAGTGGCATACCATTGAAAATCTTTC
>CAKZPK010000234.1 GCA_937139035.1 uncultured Crocinitomix sp.
CTTCCGAAAATTACTCCTAAAAAAATAATTAAAGCAATAGCATTTATATAAATTGGAATATCCTGCATGCTTAAGAAATATAAGTCATCCTAAAAAGTTATTAATTTAAGTGAAATCAAATAAGTAAATGTACAGTTATAAAGAGTTCCCGTCGCAAGTATTGTTGGCAGTTAAGCCTATTGCGGAAGAGTATGACTTATCGGTAAAAAAGATTACTGACGATCATTTGGTTGAATTTGAAAATGAATTTTGTGAACTTAGCTTTTATTGCGATCATGGAAACCTAAATGTTTCGATTAAAATGAAATCGAGTAATACAAATTTTCGGGTATACGATATTGTAAAGTTTCTATACCAAGAGATACCTTTGTTGACAGAGGATTATTATTACGGATCGTTAAAAGCTGCACTTTGGTATACTGATATTTGTACAACTTATTTGGGTCATGTATTGCAAGGAGATGCTTCATGGGTGAATGCGTTAACTGAGCTTAAGGAGTATGAGCAGAAAGTTTTTTTATTTGTTTATACTGGTTTAGATAAAAACCACTTAATTAGAAAGAAGTTTGACAACAACGACCCAACATGGTTTAAGGATGCAGAAGAAATGTTAAAGAATAAGAGAGCAGCCAAGAGCTAAACGAATAAAGAGAATGAGAACAATAGCAATAGGAGACATACACGGAGGATTAAAAGGATTAAAACAGGTTTTAGAACGTGCAAATGTTACCGCTCAAGATGAGCTTATATTTATGGGCGATTATGTGGATGGTTGGAGTGAGTCAGCACAGTTGATTGATTTTTTAATTGAACTTTTATATCAACAAAACTGTCATTTCATTTATGGAAATCATGATGCATGGTGTTATGATTGGTTGACAAGAGGAACTGAAAATAACATTTGGTTAAAGCATGGTGGAAAAGAGACAATTGAGAGCTATGCTGGACATACTGATGACCAAAAAGATGAGCATATTGGGTTTTTTATGAAAATGAAAAACTACTACGTTGATGATAAAAATAGGTTGTTTATTCATGCCGGGTATACTTCAATGCATGGACCTGAAAAAGAACATTATGCTTCTAATTATGGATGGGATCGTACGCTTTGGGAAATGGCGGTTGCTATTCACGGAAGAGTTGAGGAAACGGATGAGGCATATCCAGGACGCTTAAAACTATTCTCAGAAATTTTTATCGGTCATACGCCAACAACAGGTTGGGGAGTTGATCACCCTTGGAATCGCGCAAACATTTGGAATTTGGATACAGGAGCAGCGTTTAAAGGAAGATTATCCGCTTTGGATATAGACACAAAGGAATTTTGGCAAAGTGATCCTGTAATGGAACTTTATCCGAAAGAGGTTGGTCGAAATAAATAAGTTAAAATGAATTCGAATAAACATAACATTCGCGCGGTATTTGATGAGGATACGATAACTGTGTATCAAGCATACTCTAAAGCAATTGCTTTACCTGCGGTGGAAAATCAAAAATTTGTTGCTCCGTTTAAAATGGAACGCATGACTTGGATTAAACCTTCATTTTTGTGGATGATGTATCGTAGTGGTTGGTCAACTAAAAAGGACCAAGAACATGTTTTGGCCATTAAAATTAACCGTAAAGGTTGGGATTGGGCTTGCAAAAATGCTTGCATGTCTCATTTTGTTAAAGAAATACATGGTTCAAATGAGGCTTGGAAAACCGCACTTGTAAATTCCCCCATTCGTGTCCAATGGGATCCTGAAAAGGATATTCACCTCAATGCATTGGATTATAAATCCATCCAAATTGGTTTGAGCGGAATTGCAGTTGAAAAATATGTGAATGATTGGATTGTTTCAATTGAGGATATTAGTCAAGAATGCAAAAACATACATGACTTAATTTTGAATGGTAGAATAAAAGAAGCCGAGTATCTTTTACCCAAAGAAGAGGTTTATTCAATTGAGGAAAGTTAAAATTTTTATAGCTTCAACTGTACGCGTGATTTAAGTACTTTTTTTGGCCTTAATAAACGCTTGCATTACATTTAAAATTGCTTCCAATTCTTCCGTTTGGCTTTCTTTTGTTAAACCACCTAAATAGTAATGCTCCAACTTTTCATTATCGCATTTAATTCCAGTTCCGAAAAATGCAGAGGTCAATTTGAGCTTATTGATTGCGTCTGGGGTTAAAAGTGCTCGAAATTTCGCAGTGTCGTTGGTTAGAAAAGTAAAATGATCATCTATTGTTGGGTCTCCTAACTCAAAATTACTTTTACCGCCTAAACTTTTTCTTGAAATGTCAAATTCAAAATCAAACGGGCTCGGTTCAAAATGGATAAAAGTATGTAAGTATTGACTCTCATGATGACTGCCAGTAATTTTTTCGAATATTTTAAAATTACAACCTTCTAAGGTGCCACTAACAGTGTTGAGTTTTGCCATTAGGTACTTTTCAGCACTGTGATTGAGGTTCATTTTAAAAGCCCATGCTTTATACCACTCTACTTTTTTTAAACTAGCCTTTTTCCCATTTTGAAAAAGCAGATAGAGAAGGACTACCGCAATTAAAATACCTATACTGATGTAGAGATAGAGCATGATTTGGTCGGCAAATTATCGCAAGTTTTTTATTAAGGTGCGCATAAAGCTCATTACTTTCTCAAACTCTTCCAGTTTTGCTTGTTTACTAAACCCACCAACTAAGCTATAAGTAAACCCAGCATTTGTGCTCAAAATATTACCTTTTAGTTGTTTTTCAATAGTACGCAATTCTCCTTGCATTCTAAAGTCCATTAAGCTTCTGAATCTACTTTCCTCTTTAGATTTAAGCAAGAATTTTTTATCAAATTCTTCATCACCAAATTCAATATCTTTTCCACCAAAAGCTTTTCCTACTTTACTAAAAAAGCCTTCTTTACCAATTCTAAAATCAAAGTCAAATGGGTTAGGGGCAAAGTTAATTGTAGTGTATAATACTTGGTTTTTTCCTGATCCAACTATGTGTTCATAAATAACAACAGGGACACCGTCCAATTCACCAGACAAAGTATTGAGTTTGGCTAATAGTTGTTTTTTATGTTCGTGCTGCAAGTTGAGCCGTAAAGCCCAATCTTTAAATAGTTCAATTTTTTTATTGTTTTGTTTTTTAACAAAACGAACAGAAAGCACAATGATTCCAATAAGCAAGGCAAAAAAGCCAACAAGTACAACTATTTCCATAATGGATTAAAGATAGAAAATTTTCTAAGTTGATTTTAAAATGCGTCAACTTCTTCTACTTCGCCTGGTTGCATTTGGTTTAGCCACCTATCACCTATGCGCACTCTTACCAATCGTAAGGTAGGAAATCCTGCAGCCGCCGTCATTGTTCGTACTTGTCTGAAGTTTCCTTCGCGCAAAATAATAGATGCCCAACTTGTTGGACCGTGTCTTTCGTCTCTTATTGGTTTTGCTCTTGGCGGAAAAACAGGTGTTTCAATGATTGTTGCTTTGCAAGGTTTGGTAAGATATTTTGTTCCTTGAATTCCAATTTCAATCCCATTTCGCATTAATTCAATCGCCTCTTCAGTAATGATTCCATCAAGCTGCACGTGGTACTCTTTTTCGTATTTCTGGCTTAAAATATTGTAGCTTTCTTTACCGTCGGTTGTTAAAAAAATAAGTCCTTCTGAATCTTCGTCTAAGCGACCAACAGCCATTGTGCCTTCAGCGAAATCATGCAATTCACCCAATAATTTTTTACGGTTTTTGCGTTTACCGTTATATATAAATTGACTTAAATAACCATGGGGTTTAAAAAGGATATAATGGCGGTGCTGCATGCTGCAAATTTAATGCAATAATCTCCAAATTGATTAGAAAAATGAGGATTCAATTACACCGCACTAGTCTTTGACTTGTTTTAATTTTCGAATGGGTTTAAACTCCCAAGTCATGACTTGGTTTTTCACATCATGATGAAATAAAATGGCATGATTCTCTTCATTTTTAGTAGAAATTCCCGAACCTAAAAATTCAATTCCGTCAGGAGTTTGATAAGAAAATGTGGTGCTATTAAAACCTAAATCCCCTCCTATGCATAGCACCTTTGTTCCTTTACTTTGAATGTCAACTAGGCGCGGATAAATGTCTGCATAGAAATTGTTTGGATTTAAGCAATAATGACAGTCGCCAAGTGGACCATTAGAAACAGATGGAATACGTGGGCTTAGCGTTTCATTGTCTGGCATCCATATTAATTTGTGATGGAGTAAAACCAAGTGTGATGAATTTTTAACCGTATCTAGGACTTCATTTAAAAATACAAATTGATCACCGGTAATATAGCATAAGCTATCTTGAGAATCTAAAACAACAAATGTGATTCCATTCTTAGCGTAGGCATAATAAGTTGGGCGTTGCGTATAATCAGTAAGCAAGGGTAGGTTAGCATAATCATGATTGCCCAATGCCCATAAAGTGTTTGGATTGTCTAAATCAAAAACAGTATTCAATCGGTTTAAACTAGTTGCATTTTCAGAACTAGAATATCCCATATCACCGCCCAACATCAATAAATCGTATTTGCTATAATCAATTGTTGTTGCACTTGCGTTAATGAACTCAATTGAATCGGACTTAGTATGCGAAATGTGCAGGTATTTTTTTGACCTTAATTTAAATTTTGGCTTGTTTTTACATGAACTAATGGCAATTGAAGTAAAAGCCATTACCAATATTAAACTATAAGCATGAATACGAACACGCATAAATCAATAACTTGAAAACCTGAAATATATTATTTTTTTGGCAGGTTAATAAGCAAATGCTTCCGTTTTAGTCAGCTGTAATTATTGCTAACTCACAATAAAAGTTAACTGTAACTACGTTCCCTGCTCCGGAAATTTCTTCCATTCCATACTCCACTCTGTCAAAAACAAAATTTCCTTCAAACGCTTCAAACGCATCTCCCTCTGGGTTAGTGCCATTTCCTAAATGTTTGAATGGAACATCAATAGGTTTTGTATTGCTTAAAAGTGTTAAGTCTCCTTTGGCTACATATCCTGTATCAGTATCTTCAATTGATGTGGATAAGAATGTAATTGAAGGGAATTTTTCAACATCAAAAAAGTCGGCTTCAGCCAAGTGCTCGTCACGCATACTGTTTCCTGTATTTAAAGAGGCTGACTCAATATCAACATTCAAAGTAGACTGGTGATAATCTTCGTTGATTGTAAAATCAATCGAGAATTTTTCAAAGGCACCTTTAGCGGTTTTCATTCCATCTGCATTGAACAAAAGCTCTGCTTGAATTCCTTCACCACTCGTTATATGATAATTTCCTTCGATCAAAGACAATGATGGAACTTCATTACCAGTTGAATCTACTGCTACTTCTGAATCAACATCTGATTTATCTAATTTACTCTCGTATTCTCCAGAAAGTGCATAGAATATAACTCCTACTCCAATAACTGCGGCAATAACAACTCCTATTACTATCTTTTTTATCATTTTTTTATGCTTTAGACTACAAATATATGTTCAAACATGTATTTGTACAACTATTTTGATTTATTTCTTTTTTAATACTGCATTTTGGCAGGTTACTGTTGCGTAGGAATAAACGAGTGGTATAGTTTCCTCATTGTCTGAGGATGGATTTATATTGCCAGTTTCAGCTCGAGCTGAGGATGAGGTTAATTCAAAATATACCCTGTTTTTCTTAAAGGTATAAGTAGCATGAATCAAATTTCCCTGGACTTCAAATACACTTATAAAAGTATTATGAATCAAATTTGATGATAATACAATTCCATTTTGTTCGTCAACCACATAGTGATGCGGATCTATTTTTCGTAATAGATATTTTCGTTCCTGTCGCAAACTATCTTCTCCATACACAATTGTCCAATTATAGGTGGTATCATTCAATTGTTTAAAAATAAGTTCCATATTATAATGGCTGGTTGGACCATTAGATTGAATTTCTAATTTCCCCACATAATGACCTTCCCATTTTTTAGAAATTTGGCCATAGTTACACAAGGGTAAAAAAATGAGTAATATGAAATAGAGTTTTTGCATCAAACAAAAAAAGGCATTTGCCACTGACAAACACCTTTTTTAAAATAAATTTTATCGTTTAATTAGAACGGTAAGTCATCATCACCTTCAGCAATACTTCGACAAGCTCAGTATAAACTTCTGAAGGGTATAAATGAGTCCTAATTTTTTAATCCACTTTTATGTTAAAATGGTAAGTCGTCATCACCTTCAGCAACGAAAGTTTCAGCATTATCAGCTGTAGCTGCAGTTCCACCACCAATTGGTTCAATTTTCCAACAGTCTAATGAGTTAAAGTAACGCACTGCGCCATCTTTAGGGTTTGTCCACTCACGTCCTCTTAAAAAGAACGTAACTTCTACATTATCGCCTAATTTAAAATTGTTTAAAAGATCCGTTCTGTCTTGCACGGCTTGAAACATAATTGTTTGTGCGTATTGTCCGGAAGCGTCCACTACCACAAATTCTCTCTTCTTAAATGAATCAGAAATTTGTTGAACATCTCCGATCACTTTTAGCTCTCCTTTTAATGTGTACATAATTTGGTTTGTTTAGTTGTTGTTGAAGGATAGAAGCGTCATCCATGCCTCATCCAGTTTATTTTCAGTTAATAATTCCTTTGCTCTTTTATGGAGTTCAAGCTCCAATTTTGTCTGTTCGTCTTCCAAAGAAACGAATAAATCGCTTAACTCAAGTAATTTATATTCATTTACATCCGTTTCATTTGGTAATTCCTCAATTCCACCCAATTGCCCTAAATCATTTTTAGACAATAGAGAACTGTTTTGGATATCTACAGGTATCGCATCTACGCCAATTCCTACAGTAGTAATTGGCTTTGTAATTTCAAACATTGAATTTTCATCTGCTCGACAATACCAATTTCCACCCATTCGTGAAACAAGGTCAATTTTATGTTGATCAATTTTGCCATCTGCATCTAGTACGGCTTCATTAATGTGAATTTTTTTCACTTCGCAAATTACCAAGTTTCCAGCACCACCATTTTGCCCTAATTCAACAACTTCATTCACCACACATTCAAATTGAACTGGCGATTCTGCTACGCGAAAAGGTTGGATAGTTTCAGAAGCTATTTTAGTGAATCCGGCTTTTGCAAATTCATCTACACCTGGTGAATAAGGAGAACTAGCTAATGACATTTGATGAACCATATCATGACTAACCACATTGATTACAACCTCTGCAATGTTTTTTACATTGTTATAAGTGTCCTTTGTCGTATTCGTTCTTCCGCTACGTGCAGGAGAAAAAACCATAATAGGTGGGTTTGCACTAAATACGTTAAAGAAACTAAAGGGAGCTAAATTTGGATTCCCGTCAGCATCAATAGTACTGGCAAAAGCAATAGGTCTTGGGCCAACTGCGCCCAATAAATAACCATGCAATTTTGGAATAGGAAGTTCTTTAGGATCGATACTTAACATGTCGCAAAATTAAGAATTATTGCTCGAATTTGCATCTAAGTGGCAACCATTTAATCAGTAAAAAATGAAAAACCGCCTTGAATAATACAAGACGGTTTTAAAATAGAACATTTACTACTTGTTAAGTGACATTCGTAAGTCTTTGATTAAAGCGCTTATTTGCTTTTCATCTACCGTTCGCATCATTAAAATATGTGCCTCATTTTCTTTAGAACTCAAAGCATATTTTTTAACAATCTCGATATTAGGTTTAGGAAACCGAATCATTACGGAGCCAGGAACTTTTTTTACTTCACCCGGTTTGTAAATTTGAGAAAGTTGAATATAAACTCGTTCTACTAATGCAAGTGCCGACTGAATTTCTCGGCTTTGTTTGGCGTATGATGTTTTTGACAAATAATCCCACATAACCATAGCCGAGAAAGAATTTCGCGATCCTGCTAAAGTCGAATCCATTGAGCCAACATAGCTAGGGACATCATTTGAAATAAGAAATTTATTTTTTGTCATGTAAATTCCACAAGGCCAAGGAGCCCCAGCCCATTTATGTCCACTCATTGCAATGGAATGAATTTCTTGTTTGAAATCGAATTCAGGAAAAATGGATGCTTGCTCTGGGTTTTCGCCTAGTTTAAGAAATGGAACATATCCTGCGCCTAAGGCTCCATCAACATGAAACCAAAAACCATTTCGAATACTTTTATACTCTCTTCCATCCTCATCTTTCCAAGTTACTTCACGTTCATACATGCCGTGTTTTTTAAGAATTGGAACTAAAACTTTAATAGCTTCTCCTACATTGTCATAAGCACCTGTCCATGTCGTTCCGTAATTAAAGTTGACAAGAATCGGATGTTTTTTCTCTGCAAAGAAGTCAACTAATATTTTTAGTGCTTCTAAATCAATACTTCCATCTGCATTTATTGGGGCAGGCTCTTTTGTCCATTTGCCATCTGCAGTAATTGGGCACTGTCCAGGGTATTTCTTTTTACCCAACTTGTTGAAATCATCAATTTGTAATACTTCGCCAATTTTTTTGACAGAATAATGTGTTGCTCTTGAATAGATTAGGACTGGAATATATTCATTCTCATTATTGCTTTCTGGTGTTTGATAATTTAAATATTCAAGGAAGTGTGCATCTGGACTGGAATCATTGGTAATACTTAAACGTTTAGCATTGGCTTTTTTTTCGTCATATTCTAAACGTGTTCCGTTCAAATAATCTCTACCATTTCGCAAAGCCAATAAATTACCCTCTGTGCTACCCATTGAAACAATATATCCCCAATAAGTTTCTGGCCATTCTTTTCCACCAGGATCATCATCTTTGGTTAGCCGCGGATATTTTGCATTCCATAATTCAGCATAATAGTCCAAAACAGCACGTTCCATCCATTTACAATTTAACGTATAATAACCGTCCGGCGGAACTTCTCCAGGTTTGTTTGGGTTTGAAAATGAATCCCCAATATTATTAACTGATACGTTTAAATATTCGCTAAGGTGACTGAATTGCAATTTTTGCGTGGCTTGAAAACCTAAAAATGAGTTTTTACCTTTTCTAACAAAATCAGACAATTGGTTAAGTGCGAAACGTTGTTGTCGTTCGGGTAACGCATTTTTGGAAAGTTTAAAAAGGCGATAATCGATTCTATCAGGTGTCCAATAACCACTAGGCCTTTTGCTTTCGTTATCTTGATGTGTTGCTTTTTCTAAAGGAGTTTCAATAGAATTGGTTTGGCTAATTATACGCACACCAATTAAATCTTCAGGCAGAACGTCAAATAAATACTCGGCTTCAATAGGCGATAAAACAGGACGTATTGCTCCTGGCGGAGTTGCTCTAAATTCAAACTCATATATTCCGTCAACAGGAAGAGCTTTAGACAATATTAACTCCGCATTTTCCCAATTCATGCTGGTGGTTTTTCCTTTAGCACTTATGTGCAACTTGGGTGGGTTGGTTTTGATGAGGTATAGTTCAACTTCATCAACTTGTAAAATCAATTCATTCATAATAATAAGTTTTAGTAAATAAATAAAGAGGTCATTAAGTGATAACCTCTTTCATAGATTGTTGAGATTATAAACGGGTAAAGCGTCCTGTTCCTCCTCCAGATCCAGCAAATGGCGATAATCCATTTCCAATAAAGAAGCCTATTGGACGATTGTTATAAGTCCAAACAATAGAGACACTTGATGGACTACCACTAATTGCAAATTTGACCTCTTTACTTGGCAATGTTGCTGGATCTACACTAAACGTTCCTGCTCCAGCATATAAGCCTCCACCAACAATTCCACCACCACCTTCACCCAAGAAAGTCAAATTAACACCATTCGTAAATGCTATTGGTGTAACTGAGCTAAGCTTAAGGCTAAAAAAGGCTGCTGCCATTGCGAAAGTTGCGCCATAAGGATACAATGCAGTAGTATTTGCGCTTTCTGGATCGACCTTTTGTTGTAGGTTAATTAATTCTTGCGTTGCCATTTCTTGATAACGTTCGAATTCAATTGGGCTTAATTCGATTGCTTCTTGTTCTTGATTTTTAGTTGTCATTTTATTGTCTTAATAATAAATCCTACTCTTTAAAGGTTTTTCGGATAGCACCTTGGGTTGACCAACAAGGCAAATGTCTGGAGAATGAAAGCCTAAAAACAGACCATAATTACGTGAATTACAATATGTGGAAAATACGGGTCTGCAAAATTTTCACTATTATTAGATGATCGTTTAACCTAAAACCCAAAAGCATGTCTCAAAACAATCATTTTACACTGTATACGCAAAACTGGAAAATGGAGCCCGTTCTTAGTTTGGCAGATCATTTTCACTATTTAAAGTTAGATGATGGTCAACAAAAGCGGCTCAGCGAATACCAATTGGATGATAGTAATGGTCAACTTGCCAGCCTTAATGAAATTGTTAGAAATAATACAATTACACGGATTGAAATGCACATGGCTTTAGAAGGGGCTGCAAATTTAAGTGTGTTCACTTCATGCATGTATATGTCGGTTTATCATGGTAATCTAGCCCCCACGCATTTTAAATTAAATCCCTTTGAAAAACCAAATCCTGAAATTCATTTACCAACTACCGATATTGTTCCGCCTATCTTTAAAGAGATGATTGCAACCAATTGGGATGAGGTTGATAACCATTTAATTGATGATTTATTTATTGCAAAGAATGTAAACGTACTTGAGCGGGTACATTATTTTTTGATAGGAGATGCTATGACCACGTTTATTGATAAAATGTTAGAGGATTGTTCTCATAATATTTTGGATGTTAAGATTTATGCTGGTTTAGATCTAAACAAATTTTCAAACAAAGAAACAATTTCATTTACGCCTGTTTTAGGATTTAAATTACCAATAGAAATGATTAATTCGTATCAAGCATCTGGAAGTGCTAATTGTTTAAGGGGAGAAGTATTACTTGAATACTCAATGCCTTGTCCACCAGCTTGCAAACCGCCACCAAGCAAATTATAATTGGTGGATTATTCATTATTTTGGCTTTTAGGTCATATTTCAACATTCATACCACTAGTTCCTATTCTTTTAAGTCTTATTCTATTTAAAAGATTCATCCCTACCCAACGGCGCCTTGTGTATGTAGTGATTATGGCTTTTTTAGCAGATATAACGGCCTACATTTTTTGGCAAACGTGGCAAAATAATAATCCTGTTTATCATGTATACGCCGTAGTTGAGTTTTATTTGATTTTACGAATTTTCAAATTTGAATTAAGAAGTTTTTTTAGCAATACTAAATTCATGATCGTTTTCGCTACTTTTTTGGTTTATGCCATAATAAATGCGCTTGCTTGGCAAAACATTTTCACATTTAACTCTAATGTTACAACAGCCTCTGCCTTTTTAATGCTTGTTTTAGTATTCATTTACTTCTTTTCATTACTACAAAAAGAGAAACTTGAACCATTAGGGAGAATTCCTATATTTTGGATAAGTGCTGGACTGATGCTCTATTTTTCTACAAATTTGGTTTTGTTTTTCATTTCTAAAAATGAAGTTTTTGCCTTGGAAAACGGGTTCACAATTTGGAGCGTTCACGCCATAGTCAATATTATACTTTTTTGTTTTTATACTTACGCTTTATGGATTCAACCCAAAACGGAATAGCCTTGCAAGTTTTTATAGTGAGTATAGGAATTGTTTTTTTGCTCTCTACTTTCGTAATACTTTTCTTTGTTAAGTATCAACGCAGGTTGCTGGCGCAGCAAAAAGCACGTCAAAAAGATGCGGAGGAATATCAACGTGACCTTTTAAAAAACACCATAAATAGCCAAGAGGCCGAGCGCAATAGAATAGCCAAAGAATTGCATGATGAAATTGGAGCAATGCTAACGACTACCAAACTATATGCAGGTCAAATTAATGCAGAACTAAGTAATACAGACTTGAATTTAGTGACAGATAAAATGAATTTACTCTTTGATGATATGATTCAAAATACTCGCCGAATATCGCAAGATTTACGTCCTGTAATATTGGAAAAATTGGGATTAATTGAGGGAATTGAAGATTTGGTGTCTACAATTAACGATACAGGAAAGCTCCGGGTGAAATTTGAATATGATACAATACAAATCGAGTATAAACAAATGGAATTAAACCTTTACCGCATTGTGCAAGAATTGTTGAACAATGCCTTAAAACATGCTCAAGCAACTGAGGTTAAATTGATTTTACAAACAGTTGAAGATTCAAACAAGCTGTATTATTATGATAACGGTAAAGGGATTAATCACATTAAACTAAAGCACAAAAAAGGTATTGGTTTAAAAAATATAGAAAGCCGAGTATCCATTTTAAGTGGTGTAATTACTTTTAATAAGGTTGCTAAAGGAACAGAAATTGAATTTCAATTTCCGAATCATACAGCAATAAACAATTAAGGAACATGGAAACAATTAAAATTGGATTGGTGGATGATCATAACCTTTTTCGGGAGGGTTTAAAATCACTTTTAAGTAAGGTAGAAAAGGTTGAGTTGGTATTGGAAGCGATAAGTGGAAAACAATTGTTTGACCAATTGAAACATGCGGTACCCAACGTACTATTGCTAGATCTTGATATGGAAGATGGCAACGGAATGGATGCAACCATCAGACTTTCAAAAGAGTTTCCAGAAATAAAAATCATTATTTTAACTATGCACAAAGAGGATCGAATGATCTCTTACATGATGGAAATAGGTGCGCATGGCTATTTATTAAAGGACACCAACCAAAACGAACTTTCAGAAGCCATAAATAAAGTGCATATGCAAGGCTTTTATTTTAATCCAAGAATAGCTGAGGCTATGTTAAAAGGACTGAAAAATAAATCTAAAACAATTCCAGAAGTAGGAGTTGGAATAAATTTAACCAATCGAGAAAAAGATGTATTGGAATTAATTTCTCAAGAATTTACAACGGCTGAAATTGCGGAAAAATTGTTCTTGAGTGAGCGAACTATTGAAGGTTATCGCAAAAACTTATTAATGAAAATGGGCGTTAAAAATACCGCCGGCTTGATATTGAAAGCGATTAAAAAAGGCTTGCTTCAAGTTTAGTGAAGCAAATACCTAATGTAATCTATGTTGCAGTAAAAGGAATTATGAGGCCTTTTTTCTAGTTTCTTGAATGGCTAATTGCAAGTTTTTTAAAAGCTCCATAGTTTTAGTATGGTCTTCTCTTTCTGAATTAACAGCTTGCATTACTTGTAGCGCTATTGCATTGACTTTTCCGTTTGCTGAGTTTGTAATATTCATAGCTTTTATTTTGAGGTTTAAAATTTAGGTCAGATAATTGTTTCATGTTTTATCCAACACTACTTACTTGCTATTATTACAGGTAGCCGTGTACTTTCCCCCAAAAAAATGTGAATAAATATTTTACGAATCAATTATAAGTTAAAAATAGCACTTGATAAGTGTCTGTTTGGCAGTGTTTTGAAATATTTTTTTGATTTGGTGTAACAAATGAGTGAGAATTCGTGTCCTAATATCAAACCAATTAAAAAATCAGTAAAATGAAAAATATATTTGCCCTTACATTATTCGTTGTTTTTAACTTAACATCATTCGCAGGAAATGAAAACCATGGAATTGATCCTGCAAAAAGATCATTTGAAAAATGGACAAAAGAATTTGTTTCTTATCCCAATCAATCTGCTACCGAAATGGAAGAAGGTGTGGTTTTGGTTTCATTCGAAATTGATGAGTATGGAGTAATGAAAAATATTATAGTTGAATCTCAAGTGTCAGAATCATTAAATGAAAAAGCAATTGAAATGATACAAGAAATGCCAATTGAACATTTATATTCAAATGGTTTTATTGAGGGAACTCGATTTTTATTGCCAATTAAATTCAATTTGCAGTAAGATAATTGTTTAGTCTAATTGTCTAAAAAGCAAAACGTTAGGAAAAACTTGTGAAAAAGTTTAGTTTAGCTGTAACTTTTAGATTAATAAGGCGTCCCACAATTGAGACCTAAGAAAAATGACAACTAAAGAGTACAATAACTGCGTTGACAATTATGCTGATAATATTTATCGGTTTGTGTTGAAGCACATTAAAAATGTGGATGCAGCAAAAGATATTGTGCAAGAAACCTTTGCTAAGGTTTGGGTGAAACGAGACGGGGTTGATTTTTCCAAGGCACGATCGTACTTTTTTACAACTGCCCACCATACTTTAATAGATTTGGTGAGAAAAGAAAAGTACATGGATGATGAGGCAAGTATTGACAAACAATACAGCCAAAGTCCAATTAAAAATTTGGATCTTCAAACACAATTGCATGAAGCCCTAGACCAATTGCCAGAAATTCAACGAACAGTGGTTTTGTTGAGAGATTATGAAGGGTATGCATATGATGAGATAGGAGAAATAACGAATCTAAAAGAAAGCCAAGTAAAGGTTTATATATTTAGAGCAAGAAAAAAATTAAAAGAAATATTAGTGAGTATAGAAGCAGTGTTGGATTAATGCGAAAGCAAGATTGAGGAAAAGATAAAAAGCGAAATGGAGAAGATAGATTTAAATAATTACGAAGCGTACTTCCTAGATTTGATGGAAGGAACTTTGAGTGCGGAAGAGAAACATGATTTGTTTGCTTTTTTAGAATTACACCCTGAATTAAAAGCCGAAATGGAAGAAGATTTTGGTTTGTTTGAATTGAATCCTGAATCGATTACTTATGACGGAAAAGCTGAATTAAAAATTGACGAATCAGAATTAATTTTAACGGCAAACACGGTTGATGATATTATGATTGCTTCTGTTGAGGGGCAATTATCACCTGAGCATAATGCACAATTAGCAACTTATGTAACTGCAAATAATTTAGAAGAAACATTTGCTTATTATAAAGCAACAGTGCTACAACCTGATACTGGAATTCGTTATCCAGAAAAACAAAAACTAAAAGTTAAAACAGGACTTGTTATTTCATTGCCGTTAATTATGCGCATTGGAGCAATTGCAGCAGTAGGAATTGTTTTATTAACTGTTGCATTTAAAAATTGGGATGGACAGGATGTTATAAATGCAGATGAGCCTAATACTATTTTTGCATCTGATGCTCGAATCAAATCAATGTTTGATTTTGACAAAACAAGAGTATTAAATGATGAGGTTGATGCAGCTGTTGAAAATGGACAGGACATAAATAATGCGCCGCGTCAAAACAAGCAAATATTGCCAGATATTAATGAGGATAATATTGCAATGGAAGATTCTCCAGTTGTAATTGACACCGCTACTGCAATCCCAGTTGAATGGATAGATCCAACGGATGATGTAGTGGAAGATGATCCAAACAAACAACCAACAAACCCTGATATTGATGAGGTGGTTGAGGATGAAGAACCAGATGTAACATTGGCATCTGTAAAAACCGAAGAGCCATATAAAATTGTGACAGATGCTGCTGCAAATATTGTAAACAGAGATGTTAAATTTACAAGAGACCGTAGTACAGCTTCTAATGACTACGTGGCTTATAGCTTTAAAGTGGGAAAATTTGAATTTGAGAGAAAAAAATCACGTTAAGCTGTAACAAATTGAATACTTGTTCCGTCCCACTATTGAACACAAACAAAACCATTGTTTGATTCCGAAAAAAAAGAAATTTCTGCAGATTAAATAAAAGAAAAACTGAATCACCGTTAACGCTTCGGCAAAACGCGGAAAATTTAAAAGTTAAGATATGAAACGATTATTACTAATAGCATTAACCATTTTCGCAGGAACTGCGGGAATTGCGCAGGAAGAGCCTGATACGACCCGATTTAAAATTGGTACGAAAGAAATTATAATTATTGGAAGTGACACCACTATGATTGAAACGGGTGGAGAAGATGGAGAAGACGATCATCACAGATATAGCGGAGATGGAGATTTGACGTATTGGTCAGGGTTTGAAGTTGGAATTAATTTACCTGTTAATGGTGATTTTTCAAACTCATTTGATTCAAAACACTTACAAATTGATCCGGCACAATCTTTCGTTTATAATATTAACTTATTTGAAAAACGAATTAGAATTATAAACGATTATTTTGGAATTGTAACAGGGCTTGGGTTTACCAATAGTCGTTATGGATTTAAGGATAATAACATGAGATTAGCGGCAAATTCAGACTCTACTTTTGGAGTAACAGATACCACTTTATTCAACGGGTTTTCTAAAAACCAACTGCGAGTAAATACCTTTAATGTGCCTTTATTATTTCAAATAAACACATCTAAAAATGAGGATAAAAACTTTCATTTAGCTTTTGGAGCAATTGGAGGTGTAAGAATAGGGTCTAATGTAAAATACAAGTATGATTTAGAAGGCGGCGGAGATAATAAAACAAAAGAAAAAGGCCGTTACAACCTAAATGCATTTCAGGTATTAGGAACTGTAAGAATGGGATATAATGACTTTGGTTTATTTGCAAATTACGACGTCCTTTCATTATTTGAATCAGACAAATCTGAAATTGCATACCCTTTATCATTTGGACTAAGTTTCCATTTTTAAAGAACGGTTTTAACAAGTTTTAACTTAAAACAAAGATTGTTTAACGTTTCATTAACACAATATTCAAAAGAAAGGAACGATCTTTGATACATCATTAAGCAAGTCGCAGATTAACGAATCGGGCTACTTAATTCAAAAGAAACTATTTCATTAAGTAAGCGTAGTAAAATAGTAGATTTTTCATGGAATCCCGATCATTCGCCAAAGTGATCGGGATTATTTTTTTCTAGATACTCCATTAAAATACATGATTTACCCTATTTTATTTTGAGTCATTTTAGGGTAATTTCAATCCATGAAATTGATTCTAAAAGTTTTATTGATAAACCTAATTGCAATACAGGTAAATGCTCAATCAAATGGTAATGTAAAAAATATCAGAAAAGCCTTGCAAAGTATAGCGGCAGAGTATTCGCCAACGGCCCATATAGTTTTCACTAAAGTGGGAAACTATAAGTATCAAAAATATATATATCATAAAACTAAAAGCGTTGTTCTTAATTATTACAATGTTCCTGTTCATGAATCTACACACCATTATAATGACCTAATTCGAAAACGAAAATCACCCAAAGAGTTTATTGAAAAAAATACAGGTGCTGGCTATTTTATATATCCGAATATTGAAATTGGAATGGCAAATTTTCCGGTTTATAATTCAATTGAGTTAAATGATGTAATACCAGATTCTATTCAGGTTAAATTAGATAATTATGAGACCTATATTGGCGGAAATGACATTAAAAATCTCTCTTCTCAAATAAACGGAATATTTGGATTGATGGATGAATTCACAGCTTATTCTACTGGTGCGAAAAGCCAATTAGAATTGTATAATTATTATTTGGCAAATAGCAAAACGGGTTTTGAAAATATTGAATGGTGGGGTTCATTTATTAATAATTTGGCGGGATGCATATCAGATTATTATGAATTTAAATTGTTTATTCATTGGTATTTGGCGCATTCAAAAAATGCGCATTTTGAGGAGTATGAAAAGATTATGGCTAATAAAAAACTCAGGCTCGTTTTTACATTGGCAGATCAAAATTATAACCAGGTAATAAAGGCCTATTATGAGAAAGTGGCATTCATTTGTGAAGCAACACAAAAATATGCGAACAGTCTTAGGTTTGATTATTATGAAAATCAGACTTATAAAAGCCTAATGACCTATAAAGGTCTAAGTATTAGTTCGGTCTCCTATGTGTTTGAAGAAGAGATGGAATTTTCCAGAAAATTATACGAATTATTAGATCAATCAATTCTTAATGACTTTAGAATAGAAGGAGCAACAAAGGAAAACTATCGCAATTATTTGGAATAGAATATCTTTAAATAATAGTAAAAGGATAAGTTTGTTTGTACTATATTTAAAAATTGGTATGAAACCTTATTTAATTTTCGTGTTCTTAACGCTGTCGCTTTCTGCAAATGCAGGAGATAGTTTAAGTTATTCTAATCAAAAATGGTCAGTAGGAATACATTCTAGAATTTATGATTTGAGGTTGCATTCCACATTCAATTTTGGACGGCATCAAATTGGAGCAGGAATTAATATCGATAAAATTCCTCGTTATGATTTTGTAGAATATACCGGTCCATATACACATGGCTATAGATACAGTTTGTTTGGGCAAACAGGTGTAAGAATAAGAGGTGGTCATTTATTCTATCGTATATATCCTTTCCGTCCGCGTGAATCATTTTCTTTTTATCTAGAAAATTATGTGAATCACAGCTTCACACGCTTGCATATTAATGGAACTTTTTCGCAAAGAATGCACCAATTAACAGAGGCTGTTTTATTTGGTGCGCGCTATAAATTTTTAGAGCGATTTTCAATCTATATGAATCTTGGCCCAGCAGTTACTTTTTCTTTTGCAAAAGAGAGTACTTACCAATTAGAGAATGGAGATTCTTTTAAATTTCTTGAACCGACAAACTACCACATGATGTTTTCGTTTGGGTTTGAGGTTGGAATTAAGTAATTATAGCTTTACCATATAAAAGGAATCAACCGCCGAGTAACTTGACTGGCGTATTTCGTATAATACGGACTTTCGAATAGCAACGCCTCTTCCGCCCGAATTCTAAGAACAATTCCTGGAATGAAAAAAGCAAATACTAAGAACGAGCAATAAGTTTCAGCAGAAATTAGACAGGCAAGAACCATTAAAGATTCGCCCAAGTACGCAGGGTGACGAACCAACCGATACATTCCTTTAGACACTACATTTCGCATGCCAGGTAAAATAGCAAAGCTCTTGCCTAAAAATAAAAAAGAGAATATTGTAATGATTGCACCACAAGTGAAAATAATTTCTGTTGCTAAGCTCCAGTCAATAAGTGGTTTGGAAAATTTAAAGAGCACACCACCAGCAATAAATGCAGGTAAACTTATAAGCAAAGCATAATTACTAGCTGCTTTAATAAGCGGCATTCTAAAAATTATTAAAAGTCCAACGGTAAAGTTGAGGAGGCTTATCAAAACGGCAAGCCTAGTGATTTCAGCTGCGCTATAGGCGGCATAAAAACCTGCAAACGACCAATAAATGAGACTTAATCCAAGAGAAATATTAAGAATTCGCTCCTTATAATCCATTTTTTAGTAAATCCAGAAGGACCAATCAAACAAATAGCTTAACAAATTAACAAGACCTAATAATCCTAGCCATAGTAACCAGCCCCACGCACCATTTCCTTTTTCTTCGTTTTGTCCAGATGCCGACACTGTTGTGGCATTTGCACGTGAAATAACTTTGCGTGCTTCATCTTGGTCTAGCCCTTTCATTAACAATGCTTGCTCAATATCATAATCGGTTTTTCCCTCCTTTTTCATTGAGGTTGCAATACGATATAGTTCTAATGTGTTGGGCTTTTCCATAAATGTAGTTTTATTAAATGCGTTCAGTTAAAATTAAACTTTAATTGTTGATACGCAGTGTATTTTGAAAATTTCTTCAAATTGAAAAGAAGGAGCGTTGAATGTGCTATTCGTTAACGATAGGCATCACATTTAGGAAATTTCTTTCCAAAACCACCTTTTCTGTCACTACCAAAAGCTCTTGAATTACCGCATTTTGGATTTCTAAACAAAGGTACTTTTAAATGGAAATAAAAGTCTGCTCCATAAATATCAGACGGTACAAAGTAGTTCAACAATTTATCTGTTCCAATAGTTAAAACATAAAAACGTAGACTTAATCCCAATTGTAGTTTTTGATATTCATATAATGAAACGGGTAAGGCAGCATCAAACCACTTGGTCTCAATTCGGGGAGTTAATGCTAATGAATGTGCTCTGCGCGGACCAAAAGCACCTTTTGTTGGCGGAATTCCGTGAATAATAGTTGCGTTAAAATAAAAGAAATGAGGCAGTATATTTCTGTCATATTGAATAGAAATGGAAGTAGGCAAACTCATGCGGTTAGGGTCACGAATTTCTCCTTCATCAGGTGTTGCCTCATTTGCTGCTAAAACAGTTGGAAAAGTACCTGCCTCAGCAGTTAATTGATCATAGTTGAGAATGTCAACATCCGACAAGTTATAACCTACATAACTTACATTGTCAGGATTAAATTTGGCATAGCCTAAATCATTGATTGAAACACCAATTTTGTATTTATAATACAAACGGCTGCAGCCACCTCTTCGCGAATTCGGGTAATAAGATTCGCAACCACTATACATGCGTTGGTAAGTAAATCCAAGGTCAAAACCCCAGCCACCTTTCATTGAAAATTCAGGCTGAATATTAGCCATTGCATCACCCGTAAAATCATCAATATGCAAAACAGAGTCATTATAAACATTGTATTCTAAATTGCGGATACTTGCGGCTGCGCCAGCTAGTGGGAAGATTTTTTTATAAGAGATACCCGCCATAAACATGTTCCGGCGTCTTTTATGAAATGTATAAGCATAGCTTATTTTAGCTTCACCATAAGCCAAGCTATTGGCTCTAAAACGCTTGAGTTGATAATCCGTTAAATGTTGCGCTGTGTAAAGTGTAATTCCGTTTTCAATGAAACGTCCCATTGGTTCGTCAATACGCCGTGCATCAGTATAAGAATAAGCTCCAAAACTTAGCCCTGCGGCATGATTACCTTGGCTCCACACACCAGATAAAACTTGTACGAAATTGCGATTATAAGCGTGGTAATTAGCAGTGCCATTTTCATACAGAAAGCTCTCTTCTGAGAAATCGCGTTGGCGAGCTAGTCGAATTAAGGTTGTTTTTTCGGCATATGCAAAATCATTATTTACATAAGCACCAGCACCAACTATGTGAATATCAAGCCACGTTTTTGCGTCCAACATTGAAGATGGATTGATGTGCACACTATTAGTGGGCGAAAAATTGGTGTTTAATGCACCATAGGTTTCCTGCGCCCATGTTGGAATGAGTATGCAACACAACATTAATATGAAAAATACTTTTTTCATGCTTTCATGGTGTGAGTGAGTTTGTGCTTGTTTTTTGATTAAAGCACAATGTAATAGTTTTTTAAGAGGTTCTAAATAAACGGAAATAAATTCGATATTATTGCTTTACATCAAAGGATTGTTAACATTAATCCGTTGGAAGTGCTTTAAATGCATACCCTTCTTGAGTCCATTTTTCTAGCAATAGCGGTAGCTCCTTCTCTAATTGCGGAAAGGCTTTTGTAGAGTCATGAAAAACAACAATACTATTATTTTTTACTCCTTTAAGTGTCTTTTCCATTCTTTTGGATGAAGAAAGACTCGCATCAAAGTCGTAAGAAATGTGACTCCAAAAAACAGTTTTAAATCCTTTTTTAGACAAGATTTTATGTTGTTTAGGCTTTAGTTTACCGTAGGGCGGACGAAATAAATTAGAGTTGATTAATACCTGCGCCTTTTCAATATCATTAATATAGGTTTGCGTATTTGTATGCATTCCATTTAAATGATGATAAGTGTGATTACCAATTTGATGATTGCCAACCACTAATTTTTCAAATAAATCAGGATGTTGTTCAACGTTATTTCCAATGCAAAAAAAGGTGGCTTTTGCGCGGTATTGATCAAGTAAGTTTAAAATCCAATCAGTAGTGTGCGGATTTGGGCCATCATCAAAGGTGAGGTAAATGATTTTTTGCGAAGTTGCTGGCAAAAAAAAATCCCAAATGGCTCCCGGATAAAACCGTTTCAACCATTTGGGAAATTTATAATATCTCACGTTAAGTCTATTGCCCGTTTATTCTTTTAAAGAAAGCTTCAAACGTTGACTCAATGCGTTGTAGTGCTGAGTAATTTTTCACCGTTCTGTTATATTTCTTAATATCAACTAGGCCATCTTGTACTTCTTGTGTAATACGGAAGAAATCATTGCTTACTTTTTCTTGATGCTCTTTATCAGTACCAAATACTGCAGATGCTTGATACAAGCTAAAGATGCTTCTGTAAGCCGAGTACATATCCTCAATCATGTTTGAACTAAATTTAGGATCAACATCTAAGTAATAATCCATTTCTTCTTCAAATAAAACAAACATTGTATCTGAATATTCCTGCGCTTTTTCTTCATTACCACCAACGTAGTAAGCAGAAACATATGAAGGGAATACTTTACCAAACGGAACGTTATGGTGTGGCATTACTTCGATACTTTTATTAATTACTTCTGTAATTTTTGCTTTTGCTTCTTCAATTTCAGCTTCAGCTTTTTTCATGTCCGCATCAATTTGACTTGGAATGAATTCTCCTAAAGGTGTTTGAATCGGCTCATTAGTATCTAAACCAACACCGCCAGCTTGAATTTGCTTCATGATTTCAATTCGTTGCTGATTGTTGTCAATGCTTGATCCATAAGCATCAGCCAATACGCTAAATTGTACACGGTAGTTGTTTGTTAACCTTCTTGTATAATAATCAACCAATACACCGTCTTGATTCATGTTACCCCATTTAAATGTGGCCATCAAGTTTTCGTACATTCTAGTTTTGTTCACCTCACCTAAAGAGTTAGGGTTTCTGCTTCCATCAACTTCAATAGGAACTAGTTTGTAAACTAATCCTTCAGCAAAGAAGTATTTGTCCAATCCTAAATAAGTAGCACGGTCAGCTGAGCTTGCAAAGTAAATTGGGCGTTCCCAATCAAAATGTGCAACCATGTCTAAAATCATTAAATCTGCTTTAAAGATGGTTGATTTTGGAATATTCCATGCGATTGATTCAACAATTCTATCCGCATGTTCAGGAGAAACAATTCCATTGTCAAGAACCTTTTGTTTGTCAACCGGTACTCTTAAACCAGAACTTGGTAAAATGAATAGTTTTTGACCATTACCTCTATCTTCAATATTAGCATCATTTCCTAAGAAATCCATAGCATAATCTGCAGGTAAATAATCAAAGGCATCATTAAAGGTAATTAGCGTGTTTTGAACAGCTTGTTGTGCTTGCTCAGTTAGACCATATTCAGGTGCTTGTTTCAAAATATTGAAGACAACCGTTCTAAAGTCAAAATAAGTAGACGCAGAATCCATTGTTGGAATAAAGGCTAAGAAGTCAGGTTTTAACTCAGCAAATTTAGTTCCTGCAAGGATTGAATATAAATTATCCGTTGCAAGCTTAAATGCAGGTTGGAATAAATCCTGATTTGATTCTATTTTCTTTTGTAACACTCTCTCCCATTTAGGATCCAATGTTTGTCTTCCCATTGTCAATTGGTTAGTACCTAATACATACATGTAATCACGGTATCCATTTTGACGATATTGCTCTTCAGTAAATGAAATTGGCAATGGTTCAGAGTCATATGCTTTACGTGTCATTTGCTCTGTATACCAATCTGTATTTAAGAGACTAAGGTTACAAACTCTAACGCTTGTTTTTGTTCCTTCAACCTCTTGTAAATACCAAAGTGGGAAAGTATCGTTATCACCATTTGTAAAGATAATTGCGTTATCGTCACAACTGTTTAAATAGTTTTGTGCTAATGCTTGCGCGGTGTATCTATTACTTCTGTCATGATCATCCCAGGCTTCCATTCCCATTAAAATAGGAACCGGTAATGTTAGCGCAATGGCAATAACAGCGCCTTGCATTTCTTGTTTTATTACTTCGCGCAATAAAATCATGAGTGCAAATGATCCAACAATAACACCTGTCATATAGAATATACTTACGGCTGCAGTTAGGTCACCAACCGACAGTGCAAGTCCTAATAATACAAGTCCTCCAGCTATGTAGGCTAATTCTTTCCAAATCATTGATTTAAATGCTTCGTACAATGCGAGTACTGACATTCCAATGAAAATAGAGAAGGCATAGAAAGATGCGGCGTAGGCATAATCCCGTTCACGTGGCTCAATTGGTTTTTGATTCAGGTAAATAATAATTGCAAAACCTGTTAGTAAGAATAAAAGCATCACTAACCACCAACCGCGGGTGTATTTTGTGAGCATAAATATGAAACCAATTAATCCTAAAATAAAGGGTAGCATATAATACTCATTGTGCGAAGGATTGTCTGTTATTATAGATGGAGCATTGGTTTGGTCACCAATATGCAACTTGTCAATAAAGTTTAAACCAGAAATCCAGTTTCCATCTCTTGCATTACCGTGTCCTTGCTCGTCACTTTGTCGACCAGAGAAGTTCCACATAAAGTAACGCCAATACATCCAATCAACCTGGTAGGTTGCAAAATAGGAAAGGTTTTGACCCATGGTTGGAATTCCGTCACCTGTATGACCTGACCAACTCTTGTATCCACTTACGTGGCGTGCCTCCGAACTATACATTCGAGGAAAGAAGGTACTTTCTGACGCTTTATAGGTGTATTTTTTATTGGTTCCGTCAAAGGTTTTAAAATATTTTTCTTCTATTGATAAAGCTCTGTCTCCAACAAAATTAATGGCAGCAGCTTCAGTTTTGAATCCTTTTAGTTCATTCCCCATTTTGTCGATAACAACAAAACGTCTTAGGTAAACATCACTTCTATCTGCCCAAGCATCACTATCTTCATTGATTTTAGAGTTAAAGTATTGTCCGTATAAAATTGGCCAATCTCCATATTGCTCACGTTTTAGATAAGACTCTAAACTTACTAAGTTTTCAGGATCATTTTCATCCAATGGCGTGTTGGCATTTGAACGAATAACAATCATTGCAAAACAAGAATATCCTAAAAAGATCATTGTTGCACTCCAAGTAATGGTGTTTACAATGGAATTTCCACTCCGTTTTGACCACATCAATACAGCCACAATAATGGTTAACATTAAAAGGAAAAAGAATACTGTTCCTGTATTGAAACTCATTCCTAAATCATTTACAAAGAAACGCTCGAACCAACCTGCGATTTGTACCGTTTTTGGTATCAATACAGATTGAATGATTCCTAATGCAACTACACCAATAACACCTGTTAAGATGAAGCCCATTGGTGTAACCTCTTTGTATTTTCTGAAATAAATTACATAAGCAATAACCGGTACACACAATAAGTTCAAAAGGTGAACCCCAATTGATAGACCAATCATGAAAAAGATTAAGACAATCCAACGGTCAGCATTTGATGATTGTAATTCTTCATCATCTGGAAATGCATCTTGGTCAGCCAATTCATGATCCCATTTAAAAATAGCCCAAACTACAATTGCAGTAAAGAAAGAAGACATGGCATAAACCTCACCTTCAACCGCTGAGAACCAAAATGAATCAGTAAATGTATAAGCAATACCACCAATTAATCCACTTCCTAAAATAGCCCATTGTTGGCCTTTAGTTAAAGCACGTGAATTTTTTGTAGCACTTGTTTTTTCAGATCCTTCTTCAACATCATCAAAGTCGTTAGAAGCAGAATCGCTAGAAAATAAAGATAACCCTGGATTTAAAATTGCTTTTTTCCCCAACATTGTAATGGTCCAAAACAAGAACAAAATGGTAAATGAACTGGACAAGGCCGACATGAGGTTGACCATCATTGCTGCACCCTCAGGTCCAGAGAACATGGTAAACAAGCGTCCCAACATCATAAAGAGCGGTGCTCCCGGTGGGTGACCAACTTCTAATTTATAAGCAGTTGTAATGTACTCTCCACAATCCCATAAACTTGTAGTGGGTTCAACTGTCATGAAGTAAACGGTAGTAGCAAAGATGAACACCATCCACCCGACAATTGTATTAATTCTTTTATAATCCATAGGTAATAATTATAGCAGTTCGCAATCGCTGTAGCTTTTTTAGCGAAGGCACTGCGAATTTAAAAATATATTTTGATGAATTTTCCTAAAAAACTGTAATTCCTGCAAGATGGTTGCTTCGGATTAGATTTATTAAGGTTTTTTAGGATTTGAGAGGATGCCGAAAAAGCGTATTTATCCAATTAAAACAACATTTTTTACATTTTATCTCACGGAATTATTTGTTGTATCAAAAAAAGTACTTAGATTTGCGCTCGCATTTAACGAAATGTATATTCTTTCATGGGGATTGAGATTCAGATCGAAAACATCATGAAAAAATATTAAAAACTGTCCCATGGTGTAACTGGCAACACGTTTGTTTTTGGTACAAAAGAGTCTAGGTTCGAGCCCTAGTGGGACAACAAGAAGCCCATCCGAAAGGATGGGCTTTTTTTGTGCTCAAAGGTTAAGAAGCATGCCCTGAGTTAATCGAAGGGTTTATGCTGAGCGAAACGCAGTGTAGTCGAAGTAAGCTCTAGTTCTTCTCCGAAGATTTAATCGAAGGGAAAGTGGGACAATAAGAAAGCTTCATCTAAAGGCGACTCCTGAGCATGTCGAAGGATGAGGCTTTTCTTGTGTCTGATAGTGGAGGTGGTGGTTTTTGATTTGGTGGAATTAGGTGAGGGTGTCCAGAGGGGTGTCCAGATTTGGTTTTTGTGAGGTGTGGTAGTTGTGATTATGATTTGGGTAGTGAGATTGTTGAGGTATTCAAGTCCCATTGATTTATCAAACTATTCAATCAATTTCATGACGCACAACTTCATCAACAGGTATTATAATGTTCTTTCCTGATTTAACTTCAAAAAAGTAGAAATATTTATTTGACATTCCTATGAATAACTTATTTTGGTCTGTTCTAAATTCGCTATTATCCTCCATGAATAAAATCACTTCTTTTGGATTCTCTTGAATTTCATAGTAATCACTATAAGAAACGTTAACGACTAGAACAAGTGCCATAACCATTGAAAAAATGAACAATCCTATAGAATCAGGTTCATCATTTTCTTGATCGTGAATTGGAAAAACAATAAAAAATATAATACTTACAATGAAACTCAATGAAAAGAAAATCATGAACCCGAAGAGTATACTACTGTGATAACCCATGCCATAGTATAAGAAGTAGAAAATTGAAACAACTACTCCCGTAATTAGTGGAATTATCCATTTTTTCAATTCTAATACACCTATGACAAGCAGATCAGAAAATTTGGCATTTTCTTGTTTCACCATTCCTTCATGTTCGATCATTTCTTTTGTTTCACTATCTAGTGGAATTCTATCCATAGCTCTAATGACAAAGACTTGTATACCTATCCAAATCCCAATTAGTATTAAGAAAGTCCATATATCATCTAAGAATGAAGCGAGTATTTCACCTAATTCCAAATAGTTATTAATCTGAATCCCAAATAGATTATAGTAAATATGTAATTTTAGAAATCCGAAGAAAACTAAAATAGCAGAAATTAATGGTAAATGTTTTGAAATATTAAATCGGTTCGGGTTATCCATGATTCGAATATACTAATTGTTTTAGTTAATAACTAATATTAAAGGCGTTTGTTTTTTACTAAATTGTCTTTACGTCGCATTGTCTCTCTAAATTCCATTACTAAAGTTTCTATCGCCTTCACAGGCACACTTTCAAAAAAGGAGTTGTTCTTCAGTCACCGAGTTGTAACGGTTGGACATATCTTATCGCTAGAAGATTATACAGGAGAGTGGAAAGGCGGTGGATGAAGATTATTCAGAAAATGGAATTTCCCGATATATTGCAATTGGACTTATTGCAATTTTAGGATAGCGTGGAACAAAAAAGAATTTTTCGAAAGCTTCGAATGAATTGAACACATTTCTGAAGACTTTGTCATAATGTGCTTCGTTGGACAAATCTTCATTGTTCGACATCAGGTATTCATCAGAAGGGTTTATTCGTGGATCTTCTTCTCTTGGGCAAGAAGTTAGAATTCCCAGCACAGTCAATTTAATATTCGGACGTGACCCATAAGTGAATACTGTGTTATTAAAACCGCCCTCAAGCATGTATTGAGACTTCAGGTTGGCTAGTAATTGAAATTGGGGGAAATCATCAAATGGAAGCAGTCGAAAGTTCAATCTTTCGGGAGAGAATGTATCTAAAAATAATTTGAGTTTTTTTATCCAGTCTCGGTCGAATATTGAAATATCGGTATTTTCAACTAAATATGCATCAATTTTCTTTTCCATTGCTGAAATCTTTCCTTTATTGCCCTGTTTAATAACATTTTCCAGATCTGCTTTCATTTTAATATACTCTTCGCGTTCTATTAAATTTGAGCTATAAATTAGTCTTTGGATATCATTGAAATTTGAAAGTACATTCTTGAGCTGGTCATAGTCTTCGAAACTTACCCAACCATTTACTTTTAAAAAACTTAAATTAGGAATTTCGTCCATAAACTCATTGAATGATGTGTCCCATAAAGAAAACTTCTCGTTTAAGTTGGTTAAAAGAGATTTGTTTGATAGTTCGTGTTCAATTGTGTTTAGCATTTCATGAAACACATCCAATCTTTCGATTCTAATTTTTTTATCTTTGGTTGATCCGCCAGTATCGGCCTTTAAGAATTTCACATCAACCCCGACACCCGAATTTTTGATGGATTCCTCCTCGATTTCCCTTGATATTTCCTTAATCAGACCATCATTAAGTTGGCTAACCAAGGATTTAGCTTTTTCAATATCAAAATAGATCAGATCTTTTATTGATTTCATAAATTTTTTAGGTTAAATACCTTTTAAAGGTAGCCATATCGAACAATTTTAAAGGTAAAATGTTACTTGAGTTATCAACATTTTTTGTGCTTAGGAAACCAAACCGAACTAACCCCATTCTCATTGCATTCAATTTCATACGCTTCTATCGCCTCCGCAGGCAGACGTTCAAAATAGTAGTTATACAATTTGCTGTTGGTCTTGGTGGTAACCATAAATAAAGGATTATCCGAAATAATAAGTACTAGCTTGTCATCAAATCTATTGCGTGATTTCCACTTTGCTAAAACTTTATTTCTTGGTTCACGCCAGATTTTTCATGGGTCTAAAGATCTTGAGAATTTTTATCAAAGTAATATCTACAAACCAACCAAAGTTTCAAATTACCCGTTAGTTTGTGTATGAGATGGCTATTCGTATTTACATTTATTCTTACTTTTTTCTCTTGTAGAAAAGATAATACGAATATTGTTTGTGATACAATTGTCAAAACAATGGGCCTGACAGATACCATTTATTCGTCAGGTTATTTAGCTGCTTACCCTGGATCTTGGTGGGAATATGATGATGAGGTCATAGAGTGTTCGCATTGGTTGAAAATACCAATATTTAGTAGCTCCAATGATGAAGGTGGATGTTTAATGGTCGAGAAAGAATACCAAATCATCCCTTGGCTCATTGATTCTTCAGGAGCAGAATATGGGATAATTGGGAACGATAAAATTTATGAAGACTCGGTTAATTATGACCAAAAAAGGTCAACCATTGTGGGTGAATATGGAGATTCATGGAAAGAGTATTCTGAATGGATGAGCTATGAGTACAATGATGATGTACAAACAAGAAAGGGTTGGAGTTGTGATTCAACATTCTTGACTAAAACCATTAATGGTGTTACTTATAATGATGTTATTTATGTTCAATTAAAAGTTGAAATTTATCATACACGTTGGGGTGGTGGCCCGATAACTATCAATGACTACTATTTTGCTAAAAACATAGGTCTTGTTAAGTATAAATGTTTTAGTGAACATTGGGGGTGGGATTATGAAAGAAATCTTACCGATTATTACATTGCGCCGCATTAACCACTCTAATTACCTATTTTAACTATTACTTTGTCTCACTTTTCACCAGCTTTGCTACTGCACGTCACCCCTCCACCAACTTGTTTCCCATAATAGCCTCATTATCATTTAGATTTCATTATATTCACTGTCAGCTATGAAACTGGACTGGTTCTATTGATCCAACCCAAAACTTAATTTTTACAATTTCTTTTACAGACTACCCAAGTGCGTTAAAGAATGATACGACCTAACTTATTATTGATACTATTATTAGTGCACCTTGGCCAAATTGATGGCTGGGCGCAAGCGAATTTCTCCGAATTGGTTTTGGATAAGTCCGTTGCTTTAGGCAATTTGGAAAATAAAGAAGGTATTGATAATCATTTTGATATCTATAATCGAATTACTAGCAGATCCACAATAGAAAAAACGGATACTATTGCTTATTCAAATACAACTTTTAGTGCTCCTAAGGATTATTATAATTATCATTTCGTAAATCCAGTTGATTTTAACCGTGTTGAGTTTCAGGCGGTCTTTGATTTTTCTTTATCGCATTGTTTTCAGCCCGTTAATTGGCATCAGTCAGTTTTTTATAGTGAAGCATTTTTTACCTGGTCTAAATTTGATGAAGAGGTTGTTTTTTCAAGGACAACTTTTAAGAAGAATGTCGATTTTATTAGAATTGTTTTTGATCAGGACGCCGATTTTTTTCAATCGAACTTTCACGGCGTTGCAGATTTTTATGGAACAAAGTTTAACAAGGGTCTAAACTTCATTAACTCCAATTTTTATACTGCCGCCATTTACTCTTTTGCTATTTTCAATGGTGATGCAAATTTCAGAAATGCAGCGTTTAGCGGCAAGACATTATTTAACAATTCAGAGTTAAATTCAACAGTTGATTTTTCTGGAACGCAATTCGATTCAATAGTTGATTTTTCAGGTTGTTCAATTAATGGTAACCTCATTTTTGATAATGTAACCTTGCCTAGTTTTCTTGATTTTTCAAATATTTCTAACATAAAAAACACCTTAGATTTAACGGAGGTTAAGCCGAGTGAAAAATACCGAGTTTGCAAAATTAATCTGCTCAACACAGACATATCCAAAATAAAAATGAGGTATGATAATTTTAGATTGTGGTTTCCAGAAAACACGAGTTATGATGCAAAATGTAACGTTTACAATGCGCTTTTAACTAGTTTTCAAAACTATGGTTTTCAAACAAGTTATGAAAAATTGGACATTGAATTTCAGGAGTTTAAATTTTTGGCGAATGATCAAAAAATAAGGAATCATTTTCAGAAAATTTGGTGGAATTATGGATACGATAAAGGAGCAATATTTGCCTGGGTGCTTTGGATTGTATCAATCCTAACGCTAATTAATACACTTTTTATAAATGTATTAATGGGAAAAATTTATGAGATCAGTTTTCTTAATTACGAAAAAATTAAAGCCCGATTCAAATTGCACCACCCCATATTGAGTTTTTGTTTAAATATACCTACAGGTTTCCTTTATACACTCATTTTATTGATTGGAGGAGCGTTTGGTATGGGGTTCAATTCGAGCCAGATTAAATTCCCAAATTTTATTGGTTTGATTTATATCATTACAATAGGACTATTGGGTATTAGTTGTACAGCCTTTATGTTGAACTATCTTTTCGAATTATAATGAGCAATAAGTTAATAAAGAAACAGAGCCACAGCGCTATCATAGTTTTTTTGATGGCTACCGCCGTAATCATATTTCTTGTTCTGGCATTTTCATCTCTTCAACAGAATATCAGAAATGAAAGGTCTGCTGTTGAGAAAGAAGTTGAAATGCAAGGATTAAGTCAACAGTTGGGAGATGCTTCTGATTATCTGACTTCTGAAGTAAGAAAGTTTTGTGTGACTTTAGATCCGGTTCATCTTAGAAATTATTGGACTGAAATTAATAAAACACAAACACGAGATAAGGTTTTAAAAAGACTTAAAGAATTAGATACTCCTTTAAACGAATTTGACTTATTAAATGAGGCCAAAAACAATTCGGATGATTTAGTAAATACGGAGACCAGAGCAATGAAACTTATTTTGAGAGTTTATGAAGTACCTGATGAACAAATGGAACCAGCTGTAGCAGATTATCAGTTGACAATGCAAGATGAGAATTTAAGTTTTAATGATAAAGTGAACTTGGCAAGGGAAATATTGTATGACGCTAACTACAGTAAGAATAAGCAAAAAATTGCAGAACCTATTGAGGAGTTTGATAGGATAATGAGTGCACGTATTCATGATGCAACATTAAGTGCGCAGCACGATACGGATAGATCAAGATTGATATTATTAATAGCGTTAATCTTGATTGTGCTTTATGTCATCTTTTTAACATGGTATTTATTGTATCGAATTTCTATGCCAATGAAAAGTTACTTTTTGGACACAAGCAACGAAGATGTTAATGAAACCGAGGAGTTGAAAAAAAGCAAGGCTTTAAAAATCATTATAGAGTTTGAGGCGATCCTTAGAAAAAAGATTCGAAAATAGCGATCTGGGTTATTGGGAGGTCTTTCGATCCTTATATCTGCTAAACCATAAAACAAAGTGCATTTTTTATGCCATAAAATACTGCGTTATTAATAGTGGTATGCTCATTTTCGTTCGACATAAACTCAACAAGCAGTAACGGTGATTCTTAAAATAGTTAATGATTATCTTATCGCTTAAAACCATAAAACACCAATGAAGATAAAAAAGTCAAAAAGGCAATTGCTTTTGGGGTTGAGTATTTTGCTACTGTTATTTTGTCTTCAGAGTCAAAATGGTGCAAATGCACAAGAGGTTAACACTCGCTCAATATCATTAGGGTATTTTGGCCCAATTCCTAATGAATCAGGTTTAAGATTGGGAGTGAATCTTCCAATAAAAACCTTTGAAAAATCTGCATTGGTATTGAATGGGCATGTTGGCTCTTTTAACAAGAAAAATGACAACTTTAATGTATTATTGGGAGCTGAATTAGGATGGTCATTGCAGAACCCGAGCAGCAAAAATAGACACGTTTTTTCGTTGGGTTCAGCATATCTTTTGCAAAGTGAAGTTTCGGAGTTTTCAGTGAATTTACAAGGTAAAATTACTGTGCTTGAAAGATCATTACGCCATATTTTTATGCCAACAGTGAATTATGAATACGGGCGCCTAGTTAATGATCGACTAACTCCTTTTGGTAAAATCTCTTACGGATATCGTATGGCGTCAACCATTGAAAACGCTGGATCATTTATGTGGGAGTTTGGCATGCGAATTTTATTAAATAGTAAAGTATAGGGATTATGGATAGGATAGATTTTTTAAAATACACGTCGTTAGGAGGAATTGGGTTAGGAATTATGCCATCTTTATTACAATCCTGCAAAAAAGATGATAGTATAGATGTTAACTTCAGTGGTAAAGTATTAATTATTGGTGCGGGTGCTGCAGGAATGATGACGGCTTATACTTTGAGTCAATATAATATTGACTATACTTTAATTGAAGCTTCTTCTGTTTATGGTGGAAGGGTTAAAAAAACAGATTCTTTTGCAGATTTTCCAATTGATTTGGGTGCTGAATGGATTCATGATAAACCTAAGGTTTTTGGCGAACTTATAAATGACGAAAATGTAGATGGTAATATAGATTTGATTTCTTATCAACCCGAATCCATTTACT
>CAKZPK010000235.1 GCA_937139035.1 uncultured Crocinitomix sp.
GATTCACAGTAGACTTTGACTCAAAACCAGTGTTTACGGTGAGTCAACTATAAATATTAGAATAAAAAAACAAGTATCACTTTTAGAAGAGTTCCAGTTGTTGACTTGGTTTTTCCGTTTCCACTGGTTTTTGTCCAAAAAAAAGCTCCATCATTCCAAATTGTTTATCTGTAATATGCAAAATTCCTACTTTACCATGCTCGGGCAAATTAATTTTAGTTCTTTTAATATGAACATTTGCATTTTCCCGACTAGGGCAATGGCGCATATAAATCGAAAATTGAAACATGGTGAATCCATCCTTCAGCAGTTTTTTTCTGAATTGGGAAGCAATTCTGCGATCTTTTTTTGTTTCAGTTGGTAAATCGAACAATACTAAAACCCACATACTTCGATATTGATTGAGGCGAGAAAAATAATTATCCTCATGCATATACAGGATATAAAATTTTTCGACTTACACCTGCATAGCATTCATAGAGTGAGTTTGTCGTCCGGCTCATGGCTACTAAAAGAGGGCTTTTTTTTCCTTCAATCAAGACATCTAAGGCTGGTAATTCCAGTAATTGTTTTTTTAAATCAATAGTCAATTCTTCCAAATCATCCATGTTATCCACCAAATGAGAAACAATTAGATCGACATAAGGTCGGTAAGGTTCCATTATGTCATCTGCTAAACAATAAGCATTGTACTTATTTCTGTGATGGATACCTAAAGTTGGAAATAAACCAGTACTCACAATAGCTCTTGCAGTAATAGCTCTTAATATAGCGTAGCCATAATTCAATAAATTATTGGGAGGAATTCCATTTTGAGAACGGGTGAAATCGTTCAAATCAAAAATATGTTTCCAATAATATGCCGCAGCTCTTGCTTCCAAATTTCTTGTATCACCCGAATTAACCTCCTTGACCCATTGCAACATATTGTCAGCAGTTACGGTTCCTCTTTCTTTGAGCAATAAAGCCTGATTTTTAATTTTGGCTTGGACAGTTTGTCGCCATAAGTTTTTTTTCAAGGGAAGCGAAACTTTCATTTGAATTTTAAACCGCTCACTTTGCTCGCTATGTCCCTCTAGAGGCAAGAGTAATCCTGTCGGCATGTGCCGACTATCGCAAGTAATAACCGCGACATTATATGATGTAAGTTTTTCCAATAAGGCAGTAGTGACGGTAACACGACTGTTTTCGAGAATGACCACTCCTAAATCCTCAATTGAAACTTTTTTTTGAATAGAATTTGATGCAATCTTTAAACGTTGAGCAAGAGGAATGGACTCTTCCTTTTGATCAGGATAATCAACACATAATTGCTCATTTTTTAAGCTTAAGTAGACGGGATTTCCAAAATGCAGGGTGCGTTTAATCATAATTTTAAGTTTTGGATTATAATTGTTTACGCATAAGCAACTGTATTAGTTACAGTTAAAGAATTAGTATTCACCAACCTGTACAATTTGACCTAAATGGTTTATGCGTACTTTTATAATCGAATCCATTCCTGCTAGACTCTGTTTTCGGATAAAAGTCACATCCCTTAAGGCTTTAATTTCATCAACCTTGGTTTCCAGATGATGTCTGAAATAGTAATCTTTTGATGCGATTTTTTGAACCCGATATAAATTTGAACTTATTAATGCATAATTATTTTCATCCATTAAATCAATTTTGTTAGGATCAAAATCTCCTTTTGGAAAAACAAACATTTCATTTTGTTTTAGGGTGAATAAAAATTGCCATCCCTTTTCAATATTATATCCTTTGTTAACAATCGAATCTCCAGCCGTGGCACGTGCCACTGCTTTATAAAAAGAGACCACATCTTCTTGTAACCTACCCTTTTCATCCCTATAAATAGCTATGTGGTGGTTATTCCCTAAACTCACGAAATCTGTTGGTTGGGTATTTCCCTTTTCATTTAGAATCAACTTGCCTAAAATATCTTTTTTATCATGCAAAGCCTCAGCATTTTTCACACCAGTTATCTTTACACTCTTTATAGCTATTCCTTTTTCTTTATTTAACCAAATCGGATTTTTAGTAAGATTAGTAAAGGCCAGCTTTGGATCGTTATTGTACTTTTCCAAACGTTTCTTTAAAATAACACGGATACCCTGATCAACTACTTTCTCTATTTTCAAGTCTGCATCAACATCTTTTCTAATTGTATAAATTTCTTCATAAAATTGAGTTTTGACAATTCCAGGAACAAGTTTTGTATTCTGTACATTCAAGAAAATCGGGTTTTTACTTAAACCATTTTTACCAGTGAAAGCTTTTTTCGGATCATTGTTATTTTCTTCAAGTCTTTTTAACAAAGCCTCTCGATAGTTTGTTTTTGTTACCTGAAGAATTTTCGTCTTATCAAATTTCCCCGATATTTTCTCCAATTTAACAACACCAGTTTTCATCTTTCCATAAACAGTCTCTTTATGCAGTTGCCCTCTCGGAGTAAGCTGTGTAACGGTCTTGAAACTATCTTTTCCATTTATTTTAATTCTGTTCTTATTTTTTGTAATGACCTTATTTTTGTTTTTGAAAGAAACCAAAACATTCTCAAGATGTTTTTTAGCTTCCTCTCTAAAATTAGGCATGGGTGCGATAAACTTTCGTCTCCCCCTTTTGTCCAAAGTTGTTTCTTTTTCAAGAATGCCAAAAATTGCTCCTTTTTTATCCGATTTAGCATTTAAATTATTTAAATATTGAACGTGACTATGCTTTGTAAATGCAACTGTTAGTGCATCCATTGCATGGTGTCGGTGATCATTCCTTTTGGACCAACCCTTGATTCGCGTTTTAAAAGTTCCATCTTTCTTTTCTATTTGCTCAATTAGATTGGGGTCTATTGCTTTAAATTTAGAAAGCGTTAATTCTTGCAGGATATTCATTAAATCCCAATCTTCCCTTAACCTATTAGTTATGACTCCTGTTGTAGTATTGACAGATCTTATCACCTCACATAGCATTTCTTTTGCTTTTTTAGCAATATATTGACTATCCCTTAAGTCTCTATCAATAAATCCTGCAGGAATATCACTCTCCGTCATTAAAAGTTTAGTTGCTTTAGCTTTACCAATACTTTTATTCTTAAACAAATCATTTACCCGTTTTGTATAATCAACTACATCTTCAGGATATTTTACTTCGATAAAATCAATGGCTGTAGAGTTTGATTTTTCCTGATTAAATTCTCTGAATGATAAAGTTTTGTTTGAAAAGGAATCATCAAAAAGTTTAGACTTAGGTACGATATGTTCAATATCTATTTCTTTTGAAAATAATTTATCTTTCGGAATATATCGATTCGTATAGATTGTTTTAAAACCGTTGTCTTTTAATTCTAAATAAAGTTTATACTTAATGATATCATTTCGTGTAGGGTTTTTAATTTGAAAATCGTTTTGTAAAATTTTGCGGTACGCTTCGTGCCTTTTTTTCGCTTGATTTATTCCTTTAGTGGCATCCTCTCGTTCTTTTGCAGATTTTTTTAGTTCTCGTGCCAATTCAATTCTAATTTCATCTGGTTTTCCATAATCTCTGATCAATTGGTTAACGAGGTTCACCATTTGATTTAATATTTTTTCCACAACTGGATTTCGCAGACTATTTTTTTTCAATAAATCTAAATGATCTTTCAAAATCCTTTTTTCCTGCTCTTCTTTACTAATGCTACTTGAATGATTATAGCCCGCAAGCTCTGCTGCATCTGAATAAGTGTGTCCATCCTTCAAAAAGGGAAGAATTTTTTTAATGGCTTTAGCACTTAAACTGCCGTAATCTTGATTTAAACTGATATTTGCAAGCCAATTACTGTAGACTGGTTTAAATCCATATTTCAAATGTAATTTTTTCTTTAGTGCTACATTCGAATTACCATAAATTATGGCATCCAAGGGATTAATCTTTTGGTCATCCTCAACAGAATATAGCAGATGCCATAACTGATAAGATAATTGTTTATCAAAACGATCCCCCCCCAAGGTTGAATCAAATTCTAAAATACTTGAATCAATTCCAATTTCTGTGAAAACAGCTCTAAGTTCTTCTAAAATTTCTTTTGCTGTTTTTTTGGACCAATCATGCCCATACCCTTCTGCTTCGGCTATTTTTTGATAAACATTAAATAATGCTTCATTTGTTCTGTTACCCTCTATTCCTTCTTTAAAATTTGTTTTCCATTCTTTTTTATTGTAACCACAAAATTTGAGAATACCGTTTGCACTTAGACCATCCCTTAAACTCAAATCTTCAAATAATGCTTTTTTCACATTTAAACTTGGCATTTCTTTATTGTCTCCATTTGAAAACTCCAAATTATTAATCATCTGCCAAACTCTAAATTCTTGGAACAACGGAGATGATCTAGGGATAGCTTTATGTTGTTTTTCAAATTCGCATTCAGCAATTAAATGTTTCTGAGATTTTAGTTTTCGTTGATAGAAAATGGTTATGTCTCGAACCTCTGCTTTTAGTTTCGGTGTTAAAATCGGATTAAATCTCGCCTGTGTCTCCCAAATTTTTTCAAATTCATCTAAGTAATCTTGTCGATAGAAAACTTGATTTCTTAATTTGGAATGTTGATTCTCATTTACTTTTTTACATAAATATTCTCCTACAGTTTCTTTATTGAAATAAAGCGCTTTACTTCTATCACCGATAGCACCTAAATAGCCACTTGATTTATTCAGGTTATTATTAATTTCTACAAGCACATAAGCAACCTCCTCAATAGTAAGCTGTGAGGATAGTGCCTCACTTCGCCACTTATAATGTCTCAAACGAGCTTCCTTTCCTTTATTTTCTGCCGTATTAATTTGGTGATTAGCCAAAAATAACTTAATGCTATTCAATTTTCCTTGACCTTGCAATTTAAGATACATTTTATCTGTCAAAACTTCAGGATAATAGTGTCGCTGAAAATTCCAAATACTGTCAAATTCATTTTGCAAATCAGAACGATAAAAATCTGGGATATAATTTTTACCATCATTCAATAATGAAAATACAAATTGTCCAGGAGTCAAATTATCATCATAAAGCTTTTTAGCTACTTCCATCCCGTCAATAAGTGTATCTTCCTCTTCATTTTTTGCCTTCCTACTGCTTTTATAACCTCTTTTTTTATTAATGTTCAATAGAACTCTTGCAAATTCATCATTTTCAATTTTACTTTTAGCAGCCTTGGCTCTTAATCTTAAGGTTTCGAAAGTTGAATTTTTAACAGTTTCAGCTAAAATAGTTTCTGAATTTATTAGCCCATTATTAACTAAAATCTTCACCAAATTTGAGCGTCTCTGTTTATAACGCTGTAAATTCCTACGTGCTCCCCTTTTCAATGTTCTGTCCGTATTTGATGAAAGGGCTTTTCCTTTTTCAAAATCAGACTTTTCATCAGTAGTCAGGGGATTAACTCGAACTCCTAGTTTAATTATCTCAGATTTTTTCCGATTGTTTTGATCTTCTCTTACAAGCGCCCACCCAATTGAAGTGGTTCCTAAATCTAATCCTAATATTGTTTTACTGCTCATTTTAAAGATTTTTATAGGCAAAAATGGAATCTTAATGTGGTGTAAAATACATAAGCGATTCGTTTTGGGTTTAATTACAAGCTTAAGTTTAATAATTTTTTCTTACATTGTCGCTACAATACTGAAAGCAATTCACAATAAGGATTATTCCGTTGTGAAAACATTTAAAGCGGCACATTTATGTGTCGCTTTTTATTTTTCAATGACATAAAACATCTGAGAAATGGACTTATCATAATTTTAAAAAGATTAGTCAGCTGAGATATTGTTTAATTATTCCTAAATAACCTTTTTTTATAAAGAAAAAACAGCCAGATTTTCAAAGAAAAATCATTCTGAGATCCAAAGAAAACATTGCTATTATAGAGCTTTACCCAGCATTGATTTAAAGTGAACGATTAAAAAATCAACACCTACCTACCCAAATATCACCTGCGCTAACTTCTAATGCATATGAAATTTCGAATAGCTGATTAATAGAAGGTTGTTCTTTATTTGAACACCATTTTTCTACTAATTCTAACTCAACGTGCAACGACCTAGCAAGCCATTCTTTATCTTTTCTAGTAATTGATAGAAATTCTTCTATTCGGTTCATGTGGGTTTGTTTTGGGTAGAACCAATATAAGAAAAACCCTATCATAACAAAATCATTCTATTTTAAGTGGTCAGATAGTCTACATCACGAAACGCAACTCCAGTTACACCACTTTTTTCTAAAGATAGTTTTAACGATTCACTTACAATAAAAGACGTTCTTCCTATATTAATTTTAAATAGATCTCGTGATTCATGGTCATTTGACAAATAAATAATTTCTGGAAAAACTTTATCTATAATATTGTTGGAACAAAATGTTTTCCGTTCTTCATCTGATGTGAACTTGATCTCCCTCTTATCATTTGAAAGTATATTTTTAACGTAAAATTTAGATCTTTCGTAATCTATTGATCTATTCAAATTACCTACGTAATGTAAAAAATGGTAATTAATAAAATGGTTTTGTCTCCTATCTACTATTTTTATTTGATAAAATGCTGTTTGATTCGAAAATTTAAAATCATCTAGAATGTATTTCACTTTGTTGTCTACTATAAATCCTAGTGTTTCGTTTGGAGGTTTAACAACATTAGTAATTTTTGCGTCCTCCGCAAATTCAGCTATGAGCGCAGGAGGATTATCTAACAAAGCTTGCCCTGTTATTAATCGATAAGAGTCTTTCCGGTCTTCTGTATCTATAAATCTAATTTGCATCAACTCTTCGCCCGCTATTTCCTCTTCGTTTGGCACATATATTTCATAGTAATTTTGTAAATTCATGATCTTAAATTAAGTATCCCCCCCCTTTAATTACTCATCCAAAATTTCAGCATCATCAATTCTGTTTTTGTAATGACGAATAACTTCTGAAACAACAATTAACATCCCAACTGAAACAAGTGCGAATGCATTATTCTTTATAGCAAAATCTAACATGTAGGCTGGGTCATGAATAAAATAGGAACCTAAATAAATTGCTACTATAAAAATAAATACACCTACAATATTTTTAAGTCCAAAAATTCTCCACTTAAAAGTTATGACACTTGCTATAAACATTGTTGAAAAATTGACCCAATTCGTATATCTATGATCACTAATTTTTGTAATAATTAGCTCTGCATCACGTATTATTTCTAGGTAAATAGACTGAAAAACGAAAGCTAAAAATACAGAGCCAATAATAAGATATAAAAATTTGAATTTCATAAAATTTTAGTGATCATTTAAATACATAGGTGGCATCTCAATATACATGGGTGTGTAAAGTGCATCAATTATATCAGGCCCTCCAAATAAAATTGCTCGTTCAAGCATAATGCCTGTAGGTTGACCTTGGAAATACAACTGAAAATATGTTTTAGCCTCTCCTACTGGGCTTTCATATAAAGCACTTGTTCCTGTTGATACGGCATATCCATCTGAAGTAAAATTAGAAAAATAATAAACACCGTACCAATCCCTAGTATCAATCACTTGTTGGCTATTTTGAGCATATACAGAAAATTGAGTAGCTCCCGAAAGTGTTAATCCAGCACTAATTCTTTTGGCTAAAACAGGATCATCCATTCTTTTCAATCCTTTTTTTATTAGTTTCTGAAGTCGTGATACTCCTAGACCTATAAGAGCCTGGGTCACTCGAGAGGCTTCTTCATGTCTGTACCATTCAGAATAAGAGTCACGCGGTTCTCCATAAAAGACTTGCCACTTTAAACTTCTATCTTCTTCCGTTAGTGTTCTGCTATTAAAATAAAATGGTAAATCTTCTGCAATATCTTCACCTGTATACACATTGTTCTCATCATCCCTATATCCTAAGAAACTGCCATCTTTTTCATTAAATTTCGCAATATAAACAGTCCCATCAATAACAAAACCTCTTACTCCTCCAACAAAAGCATGTTCATTCTGTCCATGATAAAAGTTTGAAATATGATAGACTCCGTCTGGCAAAGTCAAAGTCCCTCCAATTGCAGAGACAACATTTGTGTCAGCTCCATTCGGATCAACAAACCAAATTGGATTATCAGCAAACCCGACATACTGTCCTTCATTATGTTTAATCACAGGATCAATTGCACTCCATCTACCAATAGAAGCGTCATAAAAACGTAATCCAAAATCCATCCAATTCAAATCAAATTGTTCATAAACTTCCTTACCATTAAACTTATATTGGTGTTCAGGTCCAATTTGAACATCTCCAAGCCCTTTTAGTTCCATTCCATAAGGATAGTAATGACTCTCTTGAAGAACTTCGGAGGCGACATCAATTTCACCATCACCATTAAGGTCTGAATACGCTAATCGCAAATTACCTAAATGATCCTTATAGTGATATTCATAATTAAATTCACTACCATTTGGAACAACCCTTCCCTCTGTCGAGGAAAAGAAATCCAATTCTCCCTCATTGTACACGAAAGCTCCGCTATAATCTCTTGTTATAGTTGTCAAATCAATATTTTGAAAAATTGCTTTCAGTTTTAGGCCTGTTGAAGTATAAATATAGTCAATTTTTTTTCCAGAATCGAAAGTAATTGTTTGAGGCAAGTCCCATTGATTATACTCTATTGAAATTCCCTTGTTTAAATCACTAATCATATTTCCATTAGCATCATATGTATATTCCGTTTCTAAATCTGAAACTCCATCTGAAAAATCATTATATGCTCCTGTTTCAACAATATCTTGCACAGCTTTTAATCGATTGCCATCATAGGTATAAGTCAACTGGTCAATAGAGCTATAAGCTTCTGACTCATTGAACCCATTTCGGTTCAAACCCAAAATATTACCATTATGGTCATAATCAATGTTAGAAACTGTGTATCTATCAGTATTTTTTGTCCAATTTCCCATTACCTCATCATAAGCTGTATAGTTCGCATCAATTAATCGATTTAACCTATCATACTCATATGAATAACTTCTTTTAACTTCATCTGTAGCGGATTGCCATAAAACTTGAGAGATATTTCCATTGAACAGTGCCGTTGGACTCATTCCGTTATCAATTGGATTTTGGTATTTAATTTCTAAACCAAAAAGATCATTATTATCATCATTATGATAATGTTTACCTCCAATTCTTAGAACATGATCACGAGCTAAACTAACTAAAGTTCCAATTGCATCATCATCCGTTATACCCATTCCTGCCAGTGATGTAATGACTCTATCTTCGGTCAATATTAGTACTGAATCTAAAATGTGTGATTCGGATATCGCTAAATCTGAAAATTCGATAATTAAAGGTGTACTTAATGATTGTAGGGCTAAAAATGTATTTTGATTTTGACTTGATTCTTGAACGATCTTGCTATTGGAAGACTGGTCATTAATTTCTCTGGAAGCTCCTCCTGCTTGTTGTTCATAGATTAATTTAGATGCAGCTACTAGAGTAATATTGGCCAATCTATTTCCAAATCGATCCTGCTCAACAGCAACTCCGATTGTAATTCTATCCAATTCTACAGCTTCGAGCTCCTCCGAATATCCGCCGACTAAACCACCTGCATCTCTATCGCTTTCTAATTCTAAGTTATTTATATGTGTTAAAAATCCACGAATATTATAAGAGTAATCAATCGATTGTAAATAATCGTCTCCTCCAATCGATCCATGTTGATTTTTCTCAATTAGTTGACTTAGTTCATTGTAATTGTTTTGATTAAGAACGACAGGTGTTTCAGAGTTGTTTTGTTGAATAACTTTCACTAAACGTCCTGCATGGTCGTATTCAAATTGATTAAAAATCGAAATAGGATCTTCCCCTGTTATTTCATGTTTTAAAAGAGATTTTAATAAAACTCCATCAAAATCATAGAAAGAGTCAAAAATGTCTTGTCCTCCTAAATGATTATCGCTTTGAATTTGGATCATACGATCATATTTGCTATAAAAATTTGCTGTGGTTAACCACTGTTCTGGTCCATCTACATCCAAAACCATTGTTTTCATTCCAGTTAATTTGCCCCGATTTCGCTCAGCTAATTGATTCCAAACCGAAACAACACCAACAAGACCACCTTTTGAATACCCAGATTCATCTCCATAAGCTTCTTCACTAGTTAACTTTAATGGTGGAGTTATATATGTATGGTCATTTGTTCCATCTCCATTAAAGTCATAATTATCGTAGTAATAATATAATTGATTTTCAATAGTTGAATTAGGAAATGCATTATTTGTATACCCAAAATCTGATTCTGTCCGTCTTTCAAACAGAGGATAATCAATGTCTAAGATGCCAGTTATTAAGGCGTCAGAAATAATTAATTCTTCAGATGGTTCAACTACAGTATAAATTCCTTGAATTATAGGTCGACCTGTAATGTCAAATTTGAAATATTTCCACTTGTTACCAGCTGCCAAATTTCCATTTTGAGATAAAATCAATCGATTCTGTTTATCATAAATAAAATGACTCCATTCTGCCCCTGGTGTTTTACTAGCTATTGGCAACCCACGATTATTATATATATACTGAAATATCAAATCTTCAGTGATTGAGGCTGAGGAATACACCCCCGTTTCATTCATTTTTTTCATTGCATTTGGGGGCAAAACAAAAGTTAGGTTTCCAAAATCATCATAAACATTATACATTTCTGTATAAATACCCGTACTAACTTCGGAACGAGTCAAAATTAATTTACCCATTTTATCAGAATAAGTAAAACGCTTAGCACCATTTTCATCAATAACTTCATTTACAATCATATCTCCAGCTATATATATATTAGAAGAAATACACTCTTCCCCAACTGTTTTCCAAACTCGAACTTCATCCAACAAAGTATTTGCTCTGACAATACTTTTTACAGTGTTAATGCTTTCAATTTGCCAAGATTCTCCTGGAGCAGAGGATTCTAGCACTTGGTTTTGAGGAGACCCATCATAAATAACTTCTGAATATGGGAAATTTGTATGCTCAATTCTGGCCGCATCTTCATAAAAATTGCTTTGATTAATAAAAGCGTTATAATCAAAATCACCTTGCTCTTCTCTATGAATAGTATAAGGCAAATACTGTTTCGAATTTCTCCCAAAAACATCATAAATTATTGGTTGGACTAAATCTTTTTTGCCTGGACTAGACCCAACGCTTACCAATTGAATATTTCTTCCTAGCCCATCAGAATAACCAATAGAAATAGCCGAATTATCTTCTGGCAAATCAGTTATTGCGACTTTCGTTTTTACAGGAACTTTAATATGTTGACTTCGAACAAAATTCTCATCAACTGTTTGTGAGAATGAAGGTGAATTTATTCCGATTATTAACAGGAACAAAATAGAATATTTTATAAATAATGTTTTCATCTGTCTAAAATTTAAAATTGGGAAACAGGTTAGATGTTGTTTAATTTGCTGTGTTAATCTTTTACTCTGGTCCATCCTCGTTATGTACCCAAATGATATAATGGAACTCGGCTATTTGACCAGAAAATTCATCCACGACCTTTAAATACATGTGATGAGCTACCATAGGAACCATTGATTCATTAATAAAATAATAGGAAGTTTCGGTGTCAGGTTCTGCTATCCATGCTCCATCATCTAGTTTCCAACTAAATTCATAATCAGGGTAACTACTAATAATATCAGCTAAAAAATTCACATTAGTTCCAGTTGGCACTTCAAACGTGATTAGATCGGGGGAAACATCTCCCATCCCAGTATAGCTTAAACCAAAATTCACTATTAGCGGACGATAAGTAACTGGAATTTCTTTTGAGACGATTCCTGTGTACCCTTCTGAATCAACTGCAGTTAAATTTGCTGTGAAGGTTCCTTCTGAATTGTATGTATGATTGATATATGGGTCTGAATCAGTTATAATAACATCATCACCAAAACTCCAAGTATAAGTAGCATCTCCCTCTGCCATACAGTCCATAAGCCCTGTAAAAGCAACAGATTCTGCAACATAAACTGGTGTAGGGGCATAGGAGTAATCTGTGTTTTTATGATAGTTAGCATAATTATAACGATACAACTCAACAATGTTTTCTTGTCGATCTTTTATTAACTCCAAACGACCAAGTGGATCATACTCAAAATATGTGGGAACACTGGTTACTCCTTGGGCAGATGACATTCCTGATTTTTGATTGTAGGTATAAGTTTCCATCCAAGCATCTTGAGTATGAAAGCGGACATCATCTACTAACAAATAATGACTTGGGTCATTGTTTCGAATTTCTAAATAAATTCCAAGGTCTTCTGCATCTTCACCTAAACCAGATAAATCTCTAATTTCATTTAAATCAAATTCAACCTCTACCAATTTCCAATTACCACCTGTATGTCCAAAACTAAGCTCTTGAGAGGCTTCTGAAATTACGGGGTAAACAATTATAGATTCCCCATCATTTGTTGTTGTGTTAATATGAAGAATCCCCATGTCATCACCAAACCCATCTTCCGTTTTGATCCAGCACGAAAATAAATAAGTATTTAATTGGTCTGAAGGTAAAAACCACCTATCCGTTTCCGTTCCACTTCCTACTTTTCTACTATACTTTCCAGTGTGAGCATCAAAACTATGTTCGTTCGTCGCATCAAATTGCCAATAATCTTCATTTGAATTATTAAGTTCTTCGCTCCCCGATTCAAATCCTGTATAACCTGCTGAAGTATTAAAATTACTGCTATTTGTTTCCGCATTTAATATTTTCGCAATTGGTAGAGATGAATCATATGCCCATTTAAAAGCGATTGGTAAACCGTCTTTAGGTGTAGCTTGCAAAATATTTCCCTTTGCATCAAATTGATCGTAAGTAACTTTTAATTCGAAATTGTCATCATATACCAATTCTCCAACTTCATTGATAAAAGTTCCTACATATTCAGCAGAGGTCATTGGTGCGATTGGCTCAATATTATATACCTGATAAGGTAAAATTAGCTCATCAAATTGTTCCTTGTAAACATTAAACCGTGCATTAAGCAATTTCTCTTCTTCACCATCATTTTGAATCCATATTTCATTCAGAATAGGTATATTTTTAATTCCATATTCAGTTTTTAAATGAGTAAATGCTGTAGCGGTCTCATTCGCTGTACCTAAAGCATAATCATCAACATACTTTACTTTCTCAATAAGTTTCCTTCCGTTACTCTCGGTTGAAACACTTCTCGTTAATCGTATATGGTTATCACTTTCATAATAATAGTCTGTCAATGAAGTAACAACCTCGTCATTATAAATGCTATAACTGTTTTTCGTCATCCTTGATGGTTCTAATCTTCCAACAACAATTTGATAAGGTGAAAATACGGCTACCTTTTTAAAGTTTTCCCAACTTAAATCAAAGGATACAGGATTTATCCCATAAGCTGTTTTTAATGCTGGTATTATTTTGAAATAAGGATCGTCCGTTGTTTCAAAATATTCAAATTCATTAATCGTCTCACTCAACAAAAAGTCTTCAGAATTGTAAACAGAAGTTTTAAGCGGTAAGCCTCTTTTCCAATCATTGTTTATCAATGGAGCAAAAGGAAATGATTGCTCTCCAATATCTGGAAATTCGCGTGAGGTTGTGTAATTATATATTATTTTTCCGTTTTCTCCATCTGCTCCATGTATTTCCACAACCTCCGCATACCCAACATTGCCGCCTCCAAGATAGTTTCCAGCTGAAAAAGCATTTGAACTCGTTTCAGAATATGCACAAAGCGTTGTTAATGTCCCTATTATGACAGGTGTTAACACCTCTCTTAAATTAACGGTAGTATAAATAGGTAACTTTTGGTCATTTAAAAAACCGCTTGATCTTTCTGGCTCTTCTTGCAACGTGTATTCATATTTTCGAATAATGTCATTATCATGAGAAACCCCATCATAAAGTGCAGTTGCTTTAATCCTTAAACCTCCTGCCTTTGAGACATATGCAGGCTCTCCTAATGATTTCCAATCCATACGCACAGCTGCATGGTCTCCAGGAGTATAAGTCTCTGCTGAAATTGTATAGGTACCTTCTTCCAAAATAATTCTATGGTCTCCACTACTATTACAACTAAAACCTCCAAAGGGAACAGTAACTCCATAGGCATCTTTAATTTTAATTTCTGAATTACATTCAGGTAAATCATCATTATTCACTGTTATGTACAAATCAATAAACTGTGTGTGATCTATTGTAAACGATTCGGTTTCAGCAAAAGGACATTCAGTGCAGAAATCTCTTGAAACCGTATTGGTATGCTCGATAATCTCAGCAGGCAACACCTCTTCCATTGCAGTCCAAACAGTTTTCAGGTTAATTATCGCGTCTTCATGATTTGATAGCGTCTGAATGCTATAAGTTCCCGCATCCAAAGGAATAGTATAATGATCATAAGTTTCTGAGCAAATGAACTCACCGTAAGGCACTATTTCATCATCACTATTTTTAATAATTATTTCCGCTTCAGCATCAAACCCGACCATTGGCATTACTTTAGAATAAAAATGAACATTTTGCGAATTAGGTATGGTGAAGGTTCCAATTTCAATAAAAGCGATATTACAATCCGTTCCAGTTGAGTTTTCGGTATAATTTACTTTTCTTATTTCGATCTCTGAATCAGCATAAGTGTAATCATGACTTTCATAGGTATAATTTCCTGAACCGCCTGTTGGGTAAATTACTTCAATTAAACTACCAGCTTTCAAATAATTTTGTTCTGGTGTTACATCAGGGTCTCTATTAGCACCATTGACAAGAATTAAATCGTCACCAACAACCGTGGAAGGAACAAGACTTGTATTTTCATTGTGTCCATTATAATATCCCCAATGATCCTGCGCAAATGAAAATCTTGGTGGTAATGACTCATTTTCATCATAGACAAAAACATAGGGAGGTTTGCGATTACACAAATCAAAACTTTCAGTAACACTGTCTAAGCGTAACCTTTTACATAAATAGGCAGATTCGCCTCCGCAAACACCTCCTGTACTTTCAAAATAGCTGTAACTTAAATCAAATTGTCGAATTAGTTCTTCACTTTCTTTTTCCAGCACCTCCACAGATGTTAAGTAGCACCCTGAACCTCCTTTTGTATCTTCCCTGCCTTCATGAATATTAAAATTGACAATTGTTTTAGATGTTTCAATTTGTGAAAGCCTTTTACTTGATACAGAAACTGACACTGCACCATATTTTGTGTGAGTTCCTATGCACTCTTCAAGGTTTCCAGTAGCAAATGCAACATACTTACGTTCAGTTTTTTCTACGTCATATAAAATGTTAGTAGGTGCATAAGTAAATTTAATTCGATCAGTTTCAAAAGGCGCTATAATTTCAACTAGATACCAACTTGATTCATAGGCTGGCATAATGTTTTCGTTCCCATCAAAAATACTTTCAACAAATGTTTGTTCTATTGCAACATGCCCATCATCTCTTGTACCAAAAACATAAGTCATACCGCTCTCAGTTTTTATTTCCCAGCGTGTATTCCCGTCCAACAATGTTCTTTCTATATCGAGGGGTTGATAAGGAATTGTATAAATTTCATCATCTTCTCCAAAGACAAACTTTCCAGACATTCCACCAAAATTAAACGTAAAAATATCTGGTTCTAAATCAGTAACACCATTTGTTGCATTTTCAACCCAATCTTCTAACGAGGCATCTATAAAAGTCTCTAAAACAGAAGGATCTTCCGTTGGGTCAGGAAATTCATGATTCAAGTCGAGATAACCAACACCTGATAATTCATCTGGTTTGCCACGCATTGTTCGACTGATAACTCCTCCTGCATTTAACGCCCAATTTGATCCTACCCAACCTGGAAGATCATCAACTTTAACACCTGATCCATGATATGATAATGAAATAGGAACACTTAATGACCTCCCTTGAACATTCCATATCGGAACATTTACTGTAGGTGTACCAGTGTAATGACCTACAGGAATTTCCGTAAACTTTTCCAAGGCTGCAACCGTAGGTGAAGGACCTATTACGTTTGAATGCAAATATGAATCCCCACCATCTTGAGCGTTCAAACTTGGAGTTATCATTGTTATTATGAATAGCAAAAGGATGTATTCAATTTTGTTTTGTTTTTCTCTTGTAAGCATGTTATTTTATTTCAAATTAAATTTGTTAATTCTATCTGGGTTAATGGTTTATAGAAATCCAGTTAACAAGATTTCTATAATATGGGAGG
>CAKZPK010000236.1 GCA_937139035.1 uncultured Crocinitomix sp.
ATCATTCATTTTGATTCTCCTGATCGCCGTGGAATTGATGTTGGCCTATTATATCAAGAAAAATACTTTAAACCAACCAATAGTGTATCGCATGAATTAAAATTTGAAAGCGATCCAGATTATAAAACAAGAGATCAATTAGTTGTTTCTGGCGAATTGGATGGAGATAAAGTGCATATTATAGTTGCGCACTGGCCTTCGCGAAGTGGTGGAATGGAAAAATCACAACCTCGAAGAATTGATGCGGCTTTATTAGGACGTAAAATTATTGATTCATTGTTGGTTGCAGATGCAAACGCTAAAATTATCTTAATGGGAGATTTAAATGATGACCCTATTAATAAAAGTGTTAAAAACTACATTAGAGCTAAATCTAAAATTGCAAAAATGAAAAAAGGGGACATGTATAATACTATGTACTCTAAATTTAAGCAAGGCGATTGCACATTGGCTTATCGAGATGCTTGGAATTTGTTTGATCAATTAATTATCAGTGAAGGACTTACTTCTCAAGATGCGTCAAGTTATGTTTTTCATAAATCATATGTTTATAGTAAAGAATATTTGAAACAAAAAGATGGTAACTATAAAGGATATCCTAAACGGACACACGCTGGTGGTAAATACTTGAACGGATACTCTGACCATTTTCCAGTTTTCTTAGTGCTTAAAAAAGAAGTGAAGTAAACAAGTGAAACAGTTTTGCGCAATAGCCCTTGTGTTTATATTAGTTGGATGTTCCCATTCAACCTATGAATCATACACGGCAGAAAATGTAGGTTTAGATTCTACCTATAATTCGAATGACTTAGAAAGTATTATTGCTCCTTTTCGTAGTGAAGTAGATGCTCAAATGAGCGCTGTTATAGGTGTTTGTGATTCTACATTAGTAAAATATGCTCCAGAGTCACCTTTAGGAAACTTTGCGGCAGACGTTGTTTTTGAAAAGGGTCTTTCAGTCTCGCCGCACAATGTGGAGGGAATGAAGAAATCTAATTCGGTAGCCTTGCTAAATTTTGGCGGTTTACGTTCTCCAATTAATCAAGGAGATATCTCTATTGGAAATGTATTTGAATTAATGCCCTTTGATAACACGATTACCATTGTAAAATTAAACCAAACAGGTTTTCAAGAAATGTTGACCTATTTATATACAATGAATGGACAGCCAACAAGTAATGCCCAATTCAATTTAACTGAGAATTTGCAAGAGGTAACTGTAAATGGTCAAGATGTTAGTGATACGAAAGTATTTTATATTATCACTTCCAACTATTTAGCATCCGGAGGAGATAAAATGGATTTCTTGAAAAATGCGCTGCATAAATGGGATTCTGGTGTACTTATTCGAGATGTTTTTATTGCACACATCAAGTCAAAAGGGACAATAAATAATAATGGCATTGATGGCCGAATGTTAATTAGCAAATAATGGAAAGAAGAGGATTTCTTAGAAGTATTGCTACAGGAAGTGTTGCTGCATTTGCACTCAGTTCAGCTAGTTGGGTTGATAATAGAAAGAAAGTGACCATTTTGCATACGAATGACACCCATTCGCATATTGATCCTTTTCCACAAAATCATAGTAAGTACCCAGGGCAGGGTGGTGCAGGTAGGCGTAAAAATTTGATTGATTTAATTAGAGAGGATGAAAAAGAGGTATTGTTGTTAGATGCTGGAGATATATTTCAGGGGACACCATACTTTAATATTCATGGAGGTGAATTAGAATTTAAACTCATGTCTGAGATGGGGTATGATGCCGCTACAATGGGGAATCATGATTTTGATGCTGGAATTGATGGGTTTGATAAAATGCTACCACATGCCAATTTTCCGTTTTTATGTGCAAATTATAATTTTGAGGATACCATTTTAAATGGAAAAACAAAGCCGTACAAAATTTTTAAAAAAGGAGGAATAAAAGTAGGGGTATTTGGAATTGGGGTAGAGTTGGAGGGATTAGTTAGTCCAGAACTGTATCGATCCACTCAATATTTAGACCCAATTGAGAATGCACAGAAAATTGCAGATGAATTAAAAGAGGAACATAAATGCAATTTGGTTATTTGCCTTTCACATTTAGGATATAAATCCAAATTGAATAAAATGTGCGACCCTGTTTTAGCAAAAGAAACCACAAATATTGACTTAATTATTGGAGGGCATACCCATACTTTTTTAAAGCAGGCAGAAATGCATGAAAATAAAAAAGGAAAAGCCGTGCTAATTAATCAAGTAGGTTGGGCAGGTCTTATTCTTGGTCGGATTGACTTCTATTTTGATAAAAATGGAAATCCAGATTTATACACATCAAACGTTTTAAACACCAATTATTCAATTGGATAATATTGGATTACTATCCAATATAGTTATAGTTTTTTTTTAACAATGAGGCATCCCTTGTGTTAAATTTGCGTTACCTTAGTACCAATCATCTAACTAATATGAAAACGCGTTTACTAATAACCACCCTTTTTCTCACTGCTTTTGTAGGTTTTTCACAAGACGCTACAATTGATGCAGGGCCTGATACCGTTACTTGTTCGCCAGGATGCATAGATCTTGAAGCGATATATACAGGAGGAGGAAATACTACTGATTATACTGTTGCTGCTATTCCTTATGCAGCCGAACCATATGGGGGAACAGTCCGAGTTTTATCTGATGATGGCACAACTGGTGCTATTGCCATAGGTTTTGATTTTTGTTTTTACGGAGAAACATATAGTAATTTTTATATAAGCTCTAACGGTTGGTTAGGCTTTTCTGGAGGTCCTGGAACATGGTCTCCTGCTGCCATTCCTTCGGTTGTAGGTTCAGTACCTAAGAATTGTATAATGGGGCCATGGCAAGATTTGAATCCAAGTATTGCAGGAACAATTCAGTACGAAGTTATGGGAGTTGCTCCTTTCAGAAGATTGGTTGTTTCTTGGGAGGCGGTTTCGTTTTTCTCATGTACAGGAACCTATAATACACAACAAATTATTCTTTTCGAAACAACAAATGTTATCGAAAATCACATTGAAACAAAATTAACATGTCCAGGATGGGCTGGTGGTCGCGCTGTACAAGGTTTGCACAACGCTACAGGTACAGATGCAGTGGTTTTTCCAGGAAGAAATAATACTGTTTGGACAGCATCCAATCATGCAATTCGTTATACACCATTAGGTGATCCAATAATAGAATGGTATGTAGGGCCTTTATTTTTAGGAGATGGAGCTGAAATGACTGTCTGTCCAGGGACACCTACTACTTATACGGTTAAATTAATTTCTTGTAGTGGCGTGGTTGCTGAAGACGAAATTTTTGTAGATCAAATATGCTGTGAACCACCAACAATGTCTCATACAGATGTGTCTTGTTTTGGAGGTTGTGACGGAACTGCAACTGCTGATGCAATAGGTGTTGCTCCATTTACTTATTCTTGGGATGATCCACTTTCGCAAACTACAGCAACTGCGGTTGGTTTGTGTGCAGGTGTTTATGAAGTAACAGTGACAGATGCATTGGGGTGCGTAGAAACTGGAGAGGTTGAAGTTTTGGAGCCTGAAGAATTGACAGGTATGGTGACTGTTGTAAACTTAGTATCTTGTTTTGGTTTGACAGATGGTTCTGGAACTATTGTTGGTGATGGAGGTACTGGAGTATTGACTTATGATATTGGTGATGGACCAATGCCAACAGGAGAATTTACTGATCTAGCACCTGGTTCATATGTGATAACTATTATGGACGAAAATGGATGTACATTAGATATTCCATTGGATATTGTGTCTCCTGATTTATTAGAATTAGCATTGGTAAGTACTGTTGAGGTTTCTTGTAATGGAGGAGATGATGGTGAGTTAACCGTTGAAGGAATTGGTGGAGTTGTACCTTATGAGTTTTCAATTGATGGAGGTGCTTTTGGACCTGACGCTACTTTTACTGGCTTATCTGCAGGTTCATATGATGTAGAAATTAGAGATTATAATGGATGTCTAAGTATGCTTACAATTGACATTACAGAACCACCAGCATTAACGCTAGATTTAGTAGGTACAATTGACGCTACTTGTTTTGAGGGATCTGACGGATCTTTAGAAGTGATTGGTGGAGGCGGAACAGGAGCCTTAGAATATTCTATAGACGGTGGTGCGTTTGGAGGAACTCCAACTTTTGTCGGATTGGCTGAAGGAACGTATACCATTACATTAAGAGATGCAAATGGATGTGAAACAACACTTGATGTTGTTATTGATCATCCAATTCCAGTAGCAGTTGACGAAATTGTTGTTGGTGAAACGTGTTTAGGTGATTGTTTGGGGTCGATTGATTTAGATGCTTCTGATGGAGTAGCGCCTTACACATTTAGTATAGATGATTGCGCAACAACAGACGGTGTAGGTTCATATGCTGGTCTTTGTGCTGGTGATTATGATATTTGTGTTACTGATGCAAATGGTTGCCAGTATACAAATACAGTTATTGTGCTTGATGGTGTAGTACCAGCAGATGCTACAATTACACCAATTGGACCATTCTGTATTGATGACGCCGCGGTTATTTTAACAGCCGTTTCTCCTGGAGGAGTATATACAGGAACAGGTGTTGCTGCCGGAATGTTTAATCCCGCTTTAGCAGGTGTAGGAACTCATACAATTACAAATACAATCTCTGTAGGATGTGGTGATGTTGCAACTTTAGATGTTGTAGTTAATCCACTGCCTGTTGTTTCATTCATGACAGTTGTTAATTCTGGTTGTGAAGACCTAGTTGTTCCGTTTACGAATACTGGAGACGTTGGAGAAGAGTGTTATTGGGATTTTGGTGATGGAACAAGTTCTACTTTTTGTGGATCAGTGATACATACTTATGAAAATGCTGGCGAGTATGATGTAAGTTATACAGTTACAGATGCGAATGGATGTTCAAATACTTCAACTTTCTACGATTATGTAGAGGTTTATCCACAACCGAATGCCGTGTTCAGATTTGGACCACAACCAGCAACTACTATTAACACAGAAATTAGCTTTACTGATATGTCTACCGGAGCAGATGCTTGGACTTGGACATTTGATGAGTTAGGAAATTCAAACGATCAGGATCCTAAATTCTTCTTCCCTGAAGTTCCAGGAAATTATGTTGTAGATCTTGTTGTTGAAAATAGTTACGGATGTAAAGACAGTACTTATCAAACAATAGTTATTTCAGAACAGTTGTTAATTTATGTTCCTAATACGATTACACCAGATGGTGATTTGTATAATGAAGTCTTTAAGCCATACTTTAATGGAATAGATATTTACGATTATACATTAACAGTTTACAACCGTTGGGGGGAAACAATGTTTGTTTCTCATGACGTGACAGTAGGTTGGAATGGAACATACGGTGGAGAAATAGTTCCTAACGGTGTTTATGTATGGCATATTAATACACAAGAAATTACATCTGATAAGAAATTAGAATATCATGGTCACGTTACTGTGTTAAAATAAAGACTATCAAGAATTAATAGTGAAATTGCTCGGTTAAAGCCGAGCAATTTTTTTTTGCTATAAATCCATTCAATTTTTTCTTCTTTTATAAGCAACGCATAGTATCTTTGCGGCGTTAATAAAAAGCAAACGTCTGTTAAACAGAACTTTTGCAAGAAACAAAACCTACCTATGCCTAACTACTTAACCCCACTAATCGTACAGATTGGTGAAGCTGATAAAAAAAATCGATTGAAATTAAAAGTCTTTTTTCTTGGTTTACTATTCTTCCCTTTCCTGTTAAATGCACAAATTGATTGTGATGAGTCAGTTGTTCCGCCAACAGTTTTAGATGGAGTTTCTGTAACTTCATCTTGGACAGGTTCAGTATCAACTTATCCAACAGCTTGGACATCATGCGGATTTACGACACCTCCAAATTCAATTCATGTTGGAGCTTCTGGGGCATTTACGTATACATTTAATTTTAGTGAACCAGTAAATGATTTGGTATTCATTATTACAGCTTCAGGTACAGGTGTTGATGAGGTTTTTACAGTAAATGTTGATGGAGTAGGAGTACCGGATGTAATTGATGAAGGTTCTTGTTTTACCACTGTAATAGCAAATACCATTTATACTGGAGCAGGAGCTGGTCCAGCAGGTGGAGGTGGCGCATTTCGCGTAAATGATCCTACTGGCGCATATACATCTGTAACTCTTTCTGGTCCCGGTGGGGCTGCAGGTAGTTTGATTGCATTATGCAGTAACTCTGTAGTAGCAGCTAGTGAATTTGAAACCACTAACGTAACATGTAATGGAGCTTGTGATGGTTCAGCAACCGTAATCGTTGGTGATCTTCCTCCATATACTTTTTTATGGGATGCAGATGCAGGTGGAGGAACAGATATTACTGCGGAAGATTTATGTGCAGGGATATACGAAGTTGAAGTAACGAACGGAGATGGGGATGTTGAAGTTTTAGAAATCACAATAACGGAACCAGATGCTATTGAAGGGGATGTATTGTCTGTAACTAATATTTTATGTTTTGGATTAACTGATGGAGCCTTAACAATTGGAGGTTCTGGCGGAACTGGAGATTTAACATATGACATTGGTGAAGGGCCAGTAGCTTCAGGTGAATTTACTGATTTAGCGGCCGGTTCATATACCATTACAATTACAGATGAAAGTGATTGTACACTTGATGTGCTTGTGGATATTACTGAACCTGATTTGTTAGAGCCCGTATTGATTGAAGCAATTGATGTGTCTTGTAATGGTGAAGCGGATGGTGCTTTAACTGTTGACGGGACAGGAGGGACGCTTCCTTATGAGTTTGCGATAGATGGTGGTGCTTATGGTCCGTTAGGAACATTTACCGGATTAACTGGAGGAACTTATGATATCAATATTCAAGATGATAATGGTTGTTTAACTACAAGTGCTGTAGACATTATTAATCCGCCACTTTTAACGCTAGACTTAGTTGGAACAGTTAATCCAGTATGTTTTGGTGGAACTGATGGGGAAATTGAGGTGATTGGCGCAGGTGGTACAGGTGTATTAGAGTATTCAATTGATGGTGGATTGTTTGGTGCCGCAACTGCTTTCACTGATCTTACAGCAGCTGATTATAGCATAACTGCTAAAGATGAGAATGGTTGTGAAACTTCAATCTCTGTAACATTAGTTGAGCCTGATGAAATTGTAATTGTTGAAACTGTAACAGACGAAACATGTGCTGGTGATTGTACAGGAACCATTGTCTTAACTGCTTCTGGTGGTGTAGCTCCTTTTACTTTTAGTATTGATGATTGTGTCACTTCAGATGGAGTTGGTGCATATACTGATCTTTGTTCGGGAGCTTATAATGTTTGTATTGAAGATGCAGTAGGTTGCCAATATACGAGTGTGCTAAATATTGTTGAAGGAACTTTTGTCGCTGACCCTACAATTGTTTCATTTGGACCGTTGTGCGTGAATGACGGAACGGTAACTCTTGATGCTACAGATATTGGAACCTTTAGCGGACCAAGTGTTGTGGGCGGAGTATTTGACCCAGCTATAGCAGGTGCAGGTACTCATACAATTACAAATACAATTGTTGGAGGTTGTGATGGCGTTGCTACAATTGATGTGGTAGTAAACCCTTTACCTGTGGTAACATTTACGGCAAATGATAATAATGGTTGTGCTCCTGTCGAAGTTGTTTTTACAAATACAGGAGACGCTGGTACAAGTTGTGAATGGAGTTTTGGAGATGGAACGATAGAAGCAGTATGCGGAACAGTAGATCATATTTATTCCAATGCTGGTTCTTATGATATTTCTTTGTAAGTAACTGATGCAAATGGTTGCGGTAACTCTGTAACATACTATGATTACATCAACATATATGAAACGCCAATTGCTAATTTCATTTTTGATCCAGTTCAACCTACTACGCTGGATACTGAGGTTGATTTTACTGATTATTCTTCAAGTGCAAGCAGTTGGAATTGGACTTTCGATAGTTATGGGAGTTCGACGGATCAAAATCCAAGTTTCATATTTCCTCAACAAGTAGGGGCTTATGATGTGAGACTAATTGCAGTATCTGATAATGGTTGTAGCGATACAATAATAAAAACTATAAATATCGATCAAAATCAACTGATTTTTGTTCCAAATACAATTACGCCAGATGGTGATACATTTAATGAGGTGTTTAAACCATACTTTACTGGAATTGATATTTATGATTACACATTAACTATCTACAACCGTTGGGGAGAAGTAATGTTTGTGTCATATGACTTATCAGCAGGATGGAATGGAACTTATGGAGGAGAAATAGTTCCGAGTGGAGTTTATATTTGGCATATAAACACACAAGAATTAACATCTGACAAGAAATTAGAATATCATGGTCACGTTACCGTGTTAAAATAAAATGATTAAGAATTAATGGTGAAAATTGCTCGGTTAAAGCCGAGCAATTTTTTTTTGCCATAAATCCATTCAATATTTTCTTCTTTTATAAGCAACTGAGGGCAAGTTAGGTGCGTTAGTATTAAAAGAGCTTGTTTTAATGAGTTCAGCAAGAATACAAAACCTACGTTATGCCTAACTTTAAACGCCTCCTATACATACTATGTGTTATGTATTTTAGCTCCCATGGTTATAGTCAAGTTATTGTCAATGGAAGTTTCGAGGTAACTACTGCACCAGTTGGTTGCAATTATAATTTAGCCAATCCTGTTTTTAACGGATACATGTCTGATGTACTGGCATACGGAGCAGGAAATGAAACTGATATTATAATGGACGGTTGTTATGTAACCGACATTCCAGATGGATTAAGAAGTATATCAATTGCACATGTTCCAGAAGATGAAATTTCAATGGTTATTGACGTGCCATTGGTATTGGGAGAAACCTATACATTATCTTTTTGGGCATTAAGCGAAACTACTTTTGCCGGACCTGGAGATGTTGTTATTGGGGCCTCAACATCCGCTACAGATTTTGGTATTTTAATTCAAACAGTTTCTCCAACAGTAATGGATTGGGGAAATCATACTTTTACCTTCGTCGCTCCTAATAATGCAACACATATTACGGTAAGAAATGCACCTGGCGGACCCTATTGGAATCATTTAGATCATTTTGAGTTTATCCTACCTATTGATGAATTAGATACTGAAGTAACTGATGCAACCTGTTTTGGAGCTTGTGACGGTTCTGCAACTGTAATTGAAGGAGTTGTACCGCCTTATACATATTTATGGGATGCTGGAGCAGGTGCAGTTACTACTGCAGAAGCAACTGATTTGTGTGCAGGAACTTATGAGGTTGAAGTGACAAATGGAGTAGGAGATGTGGTAGTGTTAGAGGTTACTATTGATGAACCAGACGAAATTGTTGCAGGAATTACTGATCAAACTGATGTTACCTGTTTTGGTGCAGATGATGGAACAGTAACGGTTGAAGCTGCTGGAGGAACAGGAGGTTTAACTTATGATATAGGTGATGGTCCAGTAGCTTCGGGCGACTTTACGGATTTAGCTGGAGGATTATATACCGTTACTGTTACGGATGAAAATGGTTGCTCTGTGGATGTTCCTGTAGAAATTTTAGAACCTGATGCTCTTTTAATAACAGAAGTAAGCACAGTTGATGTATTATGTAATGGAGGTAATACTGGGGAGATTGAAGTAATTGGATCAGGTGGAACAGGTACGTATACTTATTCTATTGATGGTGGTTTATTTGACGCCGGAACAACCTTTACAGATTTAGTTGAAGGAGATTACACAATTACTGTGCAAGATGAAAATGCTTGTGAAAATTCTATTTTAATTACGATTACAGAACCTGAAGCAATAGCAGTAATTGAAAGCTCAACAGGTGAAATTTGTTCAGGCGATTGTTTAGGTACTATTGATTTAGCAGCATCTGGCGGTGTAGGACCATATACTTATAGTATAGATGCATGTGCAACTTCTGATGGACTAGGAGCTTATACTGGTTTGTGTGAGGGAGCTTATGATATTTGTATTGAGGATGCAAATGGATGTCAATATACGAGCGTCTTAAACGTTGCTGCCGGAACTCCACCTGTAGATGCAACAATAACTCCTTTTGGCCCCATGTGTATTGATGCAACGCCTATTACGCTAGATGCGGTTGATATAGGAACATTTACAGGAGCAGGTGTATTGGGTGGCATTTTTGACCCTGCCGTTGCAGGAGTTGGCACTCATACAATTACAAATACCATTGTTGATGGTTGTGGAGGTTTAGCAACTTTTGATGTAATAGTTAATCCTTTACCCGTTGTTAGTTTCACGGCTAATGAAAATAATGGTTGTGCTCCGATTGAAGTAATATTTACCAATACTGGGGATGTAGGAACAAGTTGTGAGTGGGAATTTGGAGATGGGGCTATTAGTTTAACTTGTGGATCAGCCACTCATATCTATACTAATGCTGGAACTTATGATGCAACTTTATCTGTAACAGATGTAAATGGTTGCACTAATTCAGTAACATATTATGATTATATCGATATCTACGAAGTTCCAGTTGCAAATTTTGTATTTGACCCAGCTGTAACAACAACTTTAGATACTGAGGTAGATTTTACAGATTATTCATCTAATGCTGACGGTTGGGACTGGAGATTTGATAGTTATGGAAATTCGTCAGATCAAAACCCAAGCTTTACGTTTCCTGACCAAGAAGGAGCTTATGAGGTAACATTGATAGCAATTTCGGATGACGGTTGTCGTGATACAATAACAAAAACATTAAATATCCATCAAGAACAACTCATATTTGTCCCAAACACAATTACTCCTGATGGAGATACTTATAATGAAGTATTCAAACCTTATTTTACCGGAATAGATATTTATGATTACCATTTAACCATCTATAACAGATGGGGAGAAACTTTATTTGAATCCTATAATGTTGCTGGAGGTTGGAATGGAACCTTTGGTGGTGAAATTGTAGCGGATGGTGTGTATATATGGCACATTACTACAGCAGACATTGCCACGGATGATAAATTAGAGTTTTTTGGGCATGTTACAGTTGTGAAATAAATATGCTGTAGTGCTAATTAGTTAATTTTGGAATCCTATTTTGACGCATTTTCGGAAGAGGGATTCTGTTATATTTGAATTGCTTGTTGCGGTTTTTGTTTAATTTTAGACGAAATGAAAAAGTTGTTTCTAATTCTTGTAGTGTTGGTAGCTGGAATCAGTGCTAGTGCTCAAGGTCCCTCTATTGATGCTGGGCCAGATCAGTCTATTTGCCCACCCGATTGTGTCGATATTACAGCTGTTTTTGAAGGAGGCGGAGGAAATACTAGTGATTATGATGTAATGGTTATTCCTTACGCACCAGATCCTTATGAAGGCACACCAGTCGATTTGTTTGATGATGATGTAACCGAAGCTATTAACATAGGTTTTGATTTTTGTTTTTACGGAAATACTTATTCGCAACTTTATATTGGTTCTAACGGCTGGGTGTCTTTTTCTCCAGGAGAACCAACTACTTTTACTTCGTCTACTATTCCGTCTGCAGACCCTGATGTTCCAAAAAATTGTATTATGGGACCGTGGTATGATATTGATCCCGGAGATGGCGGAGAAATTCGTTACCAAACATTAGGTATTGCTCCGTCAAGAAGATTTGTTGTGAGTTATGTAAACGTACCTCATTTCTTATGTGGAGAGCAATTGGAGACGTACCAAATCATTCTTTTTGAAACAACAAATGACATTGCAAATTTCTTAGAAACAAAAAACATTTGTGTAGATTGGGATGATGGGCAGGCAACACAAGGATTACATAATATTGATGGAACTGAAGCCATACCTTCTCCAGGAAGAAATAATACGGCCTGGGATGCTACGAATGATGGAATTGGGTATTCACCAGTCGGAGACCCTGACGTTGAATGGTATGACGGTGTAGATTTAATTGGAGTAGGACCAGATATTACATTATGTCCACTTGTTCCTACAACATATACAGTTAAATTAATTTCTTGTGGAGTAGAGGTGGCAACGGATGATGTATTTGTGGATGTGGTTTGTTGCGAACCGCCAGTTATGACACATACAGAATTGGCTTGTTTTGGAGATTGTAATGCAACAGCAACGGCTGAACCAGCAGGAGTACCACCATTTACTTATTTGTGGGATGCAGCCGCAGGAGATCAAACAACGGCAACTGCAGTTGGATTGTGTGCAGGTACTTACACCGTTCAGGTTTCAGATTCTGAAGGATGTGAAGAAGAAGGTACCGTAACTATTGAAGAACCAGATGAATTATTAACGACGATTGTAACAACAGATGTAAGTTGTGCAGGCGCAAATGATGGGGCAATCAATATTACTGCTACTGGAGGAACCCCTCCTCTTAGTTATGACATTGGTGCAGGACCTGGAGGAATAAGTGTTTTTAATGATCTTGGAATTGGAGATTATACCGTAACTGTAGTAGATGCTAATGGCTGTAGTGTTGTTCAAGCAATTAGTATTACAGATAGTCCTTTGCCTGTTGTTTCTTTTACTGCCAATATAAATGATGGTTGTGCACCAGTTGAAGTGATTTTTACAAATACAGGCGAAACTGGAGCGAGTTGTGAATGGTCGTTTGGAGATGGTTCTACATCAACTTCTTGTGGTCCAGATGTTACGCATGAGTTTACAACTGCAGGTTTGCATGATGTCAGTTTAACTGTTACAAATGCAGGAGGCTGTTTTACAACCTTTGTAGCCTATGATTTTATTGAGGTGTATGAAGTGCCTTC
>CAKZPK010000237.1 GCA_937139035.1 uncultured Crocinitomix sp.
GTTTTTAGAATCACGCAAATCTATTGGTAAGGTAATAGTTAATTGGTAATTTGTTTAAGCCAAACAAATATTTAAACTTTTGGGTTAAGCTCATAATAGGGCTTGTTGTTATTGCATTTGTAGGTTGGAAAATCTATCAAATAATGCAGAGTGAATCTTACAAAGGTCCGTTTGAAACACAATTTACTTGGCAATTAATAGGAGTAGTTTTAGCATTAATGGCTGTCAATTGGTCAATTGAGGCGGTTAAATGGAAAACACTCATGCAAACGTTAAAACCGCTCACCTTTAAAGCCGCTTTTGCTGCAGTTTTAGCTGGTATTTCAACGGGTATTATAACCCCAAATCGATTAGGGAATTTCATTGGACGAACAATTTCATTAGAGAAAGATATCAAAACAAAGGCAACGTTGTTAACCTTTCTTTCCAACCTTTCACAATTTGTACCCACGGTTTTTTTTGGTTGTTTGGGGCTATTAGCAATTACCACAAATTATCAGTCGCAGCAGCAGTTAATTATACTTTGCACAGGAGTTTTATTACTGGTGCTTGCATTGATTTTGTATATGCATCCAAAACATGCTAATCGTAAGCCATTTAATTATTTGTTTACAACTAAAATTGTTGCAGCAATCAATTTTATTGAGCAAACACCGCCACGGATCAAAATAAAATTGTTGGTTTTAAGTGCATTAAGATATTTGGTGTTTTTAACGCAATACGCGCTTTTGCTACTATTGTTTGAGCAAAACCAAGGTGTGTTTATTTTATTAGTAAATGTCACCGTGGTGTATTTACTCATGACCATTATTCCGGGGTTATTATTTGGGAAACTATTTGTGCGGGAGGCAGCAGGATTATTAGTGTTGAGTCAAATTGGGGTGCCTGATGTTGTTATTTTAACAACTGGCTTTATTTTGTGGTTGATTAATATTGGAGTACCTTCATTGGTAGGCACAATTGCTTTATTCCGTAAAAAATGATGGAGGTTTTTTGTATAACGGTCTTTTCTGTTGAATTATTGGCAGCAATTCTTATGCAATTTGCTAAGCGAAGGCTTCCAAAAACAAATGGCAGTTCGCCAATTGAGGCAATATCCTTTATCATACCTTTCCATAATGAGCAAGAGCGTATACTTCCTTTAATTGAATCCATTAATGCAAGTCAGTTTACAGGAAAATGCGAATTCATTTTTGTTGATGATTATTCAACAGACGAAACAGTAAATCTTATAACAAAGCATCTTAAAGTGCCCTTTACGTGCATCAGTAATCAAAATGACAGAGGAAAAAAAAGAGCGATAAAAACAGGAGTAGTAAATGCCCAATATGAATTTATCGTCACGTGGGATGCTGACATTAAGTTCAAACTAGATTATATTCAAAACCTATTTGAATTAGCAATGGCAGATCTTGTTGTATTACCTGTTAATATGCAATCTGAAATCTTAGCAGGTAAATTGGCTTGTATTGAATTTACGTTTATTGAGACTTTCAATTTGGGGTTCTCAGCATTTGGAAAACCAATAGTGTGCAATGGTGCTAATCTTGGTTTTCGTAAATCAGCTTTTTTAGAATTAAACGCTACACGAACAGACTATAATATTCCTTCTGGAGATGATCTTTTTTTATTGCAAGCCATGTTAAAACATCAAAAAAGTGTCGCGGTTTATAAAAGTGGATTATTCTCTGTTTCAACTTCGGCGCCAACAAGTTTTTCGGCAGTTATTCGTCAAAGACAACGTTGGAAAGGTAAAATTGGATCCATCATATCATTTGCTTCATCATTGCCACTTTTGCTAAATGTATTAATGCTATTTGCCACAATTTTTACAGTAATGCTTGGCATTTATAATCCAGTGTGCTTTTTGCTTTTTGGACTAAAATTTATTGCAGAAATTATAGCAGCTTGGTCCTTCATAAAAAGAGATAAAACGCATGTGTTAGTGCTCGTAATCTATCAGGTTTGGTATCCAATCTATGCAATACTTTTAAGTTTTAATTTCGGAAAAGAAAAACGGTGGAGCTAATCCATTGTTCTGTGTAAATTGATTAATTTTCTTGCCATGATCAAAGTTGTTGCGCCAACATCTCCATTCCTTAAAAAGTATATTGACAATTTTACCCAATTGCAGTTTGACGAGTTGTCAACAATAAACTATTTTGTTTTTCCGCAGTTTGGCACTAGTGTAGCATTGTTTAAAAATGCAGACTTTACTAATGCGAATGGGGTTAACGCATTAAATCATAATCAAGCAGCACCATCAGGTATTTTTATTACGGGTAAATACACCGTTCCAGTTCAAATCTCATTGCACAATGCAATGCACATTGGCATTAATTTTAAACCCAATGCCGTCAATGCATTTTTCAACCAAGCATTTTCAAAACTAGCGCCTGAAAATGTGCAAGTTTTAAATAATCAAAGGTGGTTAAATGCTACGCAGCAGGTTTTTGCTACAACTAGTTTCTCAAAACAAATTGCTGTATTAGAAAATGCTTTAGAGCAGCTTTTTATTCAAAGTCCTCCAGAGCAAATTGATAAAGCAATCAACTTATTACATGCACAAACAGAAATACCTATTGCAGCAATTGCAGCGCAGGTTGGTTGGAGCGAGCGATCATTAAATCGCAATTTTAATCTATTTATTGGTTGCTCACCTATGGTGTATCGGCGCATTGTTCGATTTCGCAATACTATTCATGCAAAATTTTTTAGCGCCCAAAATTTAAACCTTACAGAGCTTTGTTTTGATAATGGTTATTTTGATTCACCACACTTCACAAAAGAATTTAAAAAACTAACAGGTAAGTCACCCCGCACTTTTTTCAATGAAGTTCCTCCCGTTGGTGTAGGCAAGTTTCCATATCATTTAGTTTAGGGCAATCCCTTTCGGCGCGCGCCTTTTATTATAGGTTTGGCTGTGGCCAAACGCTGTCATTCCAGTCCCTATTGCATTTTGATTCACCGCCTAATTTGGCTGAAACGTACAAGTTTTAAAAAAGTACTTGCCTTAATTTTGTTTTAAAGCAAAACATAAATTATGGCACAATTAGCTGAACTAAATATTGCAAACAAAACATATACAGTAATCAAAACCTTTTTCGGAACAGAAAAAATTATGGAAAATGATCAAGTTCTGTCTAAAAAATGGTCAATAACTGGTGCCAAGCATCAGTGTGAAATAAATGGCGAAGATTATATTTTTCACACCATTTTACCCACCATGCATAATGATCAGAATTACCTGTTTCTCTATCAAAACAATCAAATTGTACAAAACATTAAAATTGGTAGTAGGCCGTTTCACCGCAAAAGGTTTTTTATGGGCTTTGTTATCGGTATCCTAGTTTATTATTTCTATCAATTATAAAATCAAAAAACACGACTTATGAATACTATAAAATCAACTAAAATTACCATTATTGCTGTTGGTACAATAGCCATTATTACAGGTTTTTACTTCATAACTACAGGAAAATCATTTGATGATTATTGGTTAAGTTTTTTTAGCGGAATAACTTTAATTGGATCTGTGCTAATTCCTTCTCAGCAAAAGGAAAAAGGCTAAACTTGAATTACTCATTCATACTGCTCCATTCCGCTTTTGACTTGTTGTAAAAATCATAGCTTGTAGTGCTGTCTGCGTCTATATAAACTTTAAAGCGTGAACTATCGTTTACATAAACCTCAACGTATGAGGCGTAAGAAATATCTGTTATTCTATCTACAAATCTAAGGCTGTCAATGTTTTCATAGTAGGCAAAAGTTGTATGATCCTCTTCAGGTTTGTTGTTTTGCCAATAACAAGCTATGCGTTTGTCAGTAAAAAAGTTGCCGCTTACCTCAAAACTACTTTGTGAATCAAACAAAACAATTTTTTCATTTTCATCCAATAGGCCTAGTTCCTTTATATAGCTGAGTTCACTAGCAGTTATTTCATCTCCTTCACGAATATTGTTACCGCAACTTGTTGTAAAAAATAGAACGGATAAAGCAATTATGGTTGTAGCTTTCATTTTAGAATAAAATTAAAGCTAGTAAAAAGATGGCGCCTCCTACTAAAAATAGCAAAAGGGTATAAGGCAAAATATCTTTAGCTTTAAGTCCGGTTATACCTAATAGCGGCAAGGCCCAAAACGGCTGAATCATATTGGTTAATTGGTCGCCATAAGCAAGCGCCATTATTGCTTTGGGGTAGGAGACTCCTAATTCTTGAGCAGATGCGATAATAATTGGTCCTTGTACTGCCCATTGTCCACCGCCGCTCGGCACAAAAACATTCACCAATCCAGCCGATAAAAAACTATAAATAGGAAAAGTATTTGCAGACGAGAATGCTACAAAAGCATCTGATATTTGCCCAATTAATCCTGAGCCAACCATAATACCTAAAATCCCAAAATATAAGGGAAACTGTAATAAAATTCCAGTAGCACCCGAAATTGCATTTCCAGCGGCTTCTAAAAATTTAGCAATGTTTTTATGTAAAAGAATAGCTGCCCCTAAAAGTGTGAAATTGATAAAATTTGGGTTCAAAAATTTCAAACTTAATTCTTCTGGTAATATGGCAGCTTTGTAAAATGCGTAAAGCAATATTAATCCCCCAATTATCATGCTAAATATAGCTGAATGATCAAGCTTTTCAGCCCCTTCATAATCTTTTTCCTTACTCACCGTAGTTGAAATTGGTTGTGGCAAATTAGTAAAGGTAAATTTTCGTTTACCAATCCAATACATAAAGAATGGAACCGCTATTAACAACAATAAAGTCACCGTAATATTCATGCCTGAAAATATGGTTTCGTTCATTCCAACTTGGTTCGGTAATGCCGATAATTCTATACCAGGAACGTTTTCAACTAAATTTTTAAGATTTCCTTCTTCAGCTGCTTTTATTGGTGCAGATCCTGAAATACCGCCGTGCCAAACCATAAGGCCCACATATGCAGCTGCACCAATTAAGGGGTAGTTTAAAGGTTTGTTTTCTCTGGCAAATTTTTCCCCTACTTTTCGGGCTAGAATAGCACCAAATATCAAACCTAAGCCCCAATTAAATAAACTAACCAATATGGTAGCAAAGGTGACAATAAATGCGGTGTTAGCTGTAGTTGTGCAAGGGGTTAATAGTGTTTCTATTAGTTTAGAAACTGGGAGCGAAAGTGCAATAATGTGACCTAAAACGAGCATCAACATCATTTGAAAAGCAAAATACAAACCGCCTTTCCCATCATTCCACAGGCCATTTTCCCAATAACCGGCAATGTCTAAAATATAAGCTCCTGCTCCAGTTTCTGCAGGTTTGGTAAAAATTAATGCTAACAAAAACGTCAATAGCGTTAATAAAATCGCAATTGTAAATGGTGTAGGTAATAGTTTTTTATATGTCTTTGCGAATTCTTCAGTAAATGACATGCAGCAGTTTAACTTTCTTCTAATTTAATTAAAATACATGATGGCGCAAGTAAATCATATAATGGTGCATTCAATTCTTGAATCATTGAAACTTTCTCCTTATTATTGTATAGAATACACAAAAAGAAGTTATGAGTAAACCTACCATCCGATTAAGTGTTGATGCTGTTGTTTTTGGTTATGATTCTAAGCATGGACTTTCTGTTTTGTTAATTAAACGGAAATATGATCCATTTCAAGGGCAGTGGGCCATTCCAGGCGGTTTGGTTTTAGAAAATGAATCCTTGGAAAGTGCTGTTGAACGGGAGCTACAAGAGGAAACGGGTATTCATGTTAATTATTTGGAGCAGTTATATACGTTTGGGAAACCTGGTCGCGACCCTAGAAATAGAGTAGTAACTGTGGCTTATTATGGGTTGGTTAATCAAGGTAATTTTGAACTTTATGCTGATACTGATGCGGAAGAAGCGCAATGGTTTAATGTAGCCGAGTTGCCAAAGTTGGCGTTTGATCATGATGCAATTTTGGATGTGGCAATTGAGCGACTAAAAGGTAAAATTTCATACGAACCTATTGGGTTTGAACTTTTGGGAGAAAAATTTCCTTTTTCAGAACTTCATAAGTTGTATGAAACCGTTTATGGCATGTCAATTGACCGCCGTAACTTCAAAAAAAAGTTCTTGCAGCTTAATATTTTAGAGGAATTGGATGAGAAAGTGTCTCAAGGTAAAGGGCGCCCAGGTTCTTTATTTCGCTTCAATCAAAAAAAATATTTCGATTTAAAAAAGCAAGGCATGAACTTCGAAATTTAGTCTGGACATTCAGTGGTGTTAAATTCCATACCGTACAAAACGGTTTTAATTGATTCATCTCCGTCAGCAGTAATTATTCCTTGTTCTTCATCAGTTGCTTCTCTTGATGAGAAGTAGATTATTGTTCCAGGTAACTTTAGCTCTGTAGGAATATTCAGCAGCTCTATTACATTTTTCTCGTCATTCCATTTAACTGCTCCAGTGTAGTTTTTGTCAAGGGATACAGCAAGCCCACCTCCGCCTGATCGAATTTTTCCAATAACAGTACCTTTCATGCACAAAGCTTTTTCTTTTTTGCAGCTAGTTATTGCAAGTGGTAGTATTAAAATAATGCTGAGAATAAAAGTGCGCATAATCGAAAGTTTAATGTGATTTCTTCAATGATGCACGAAATAGCAAAAGGGTTGCACTTTAATTATAGTCCATTTAAACCAGTGCTGGTAGGCTTTTTAAACTTATTGTGTAAAAAAAACACAAAATAATTTGGGTGTTCTGTTTTGTTCACATATATTTGTGTCCAAATTACACAATATAGAAAATGAAATACAGTTTAGAAATATTAAAAGAACAATTCCAAAAAGGAGAAAGAATAAAGTATCTCTTCTTTTGGGGACACCAGCCTACAAAGGATGGGTCGGTTTCGGCATCTTGCTTTAGCCAATGGTGGAAGTCATCTTTTGAAGTAGACGGAAATGTATTTCTAACTGCTGAACATTGGATGATGTATCAAAAAGCAATTTTGTTTAAAGACCAACCAATTGCAGAAAAGGTATTAACTGTTAATTCACCAATGGAAGCAAAAGCTTTAGGACGTAAAGTAGCAGGTTTTGATCCTGATGTGTGGAATAAACATAAATTTCAAATTGTGGTTGATGGTAACTTACACAAGTTTAAACAACATGAAGAATTGAAAGAATACTTGATTAAAACGGGTAAAAGAACAATTGTTGAGGCAAGTCCAAGAGATAGAGTTTGGGGCATTGGAATGGGAAAAACTAATCCGCATGCAGAAAATCCATTGTTGTGGAGAGGTCAGAATTTACTGGGTTTTGCGTTGATGGAAGTCAGAGACAGAATTAAATAATAGAAAATGAAAACACTAACATTATATCGGCCAATTGGTAAAGGAGAGTTAATGCTAATTGAAGGATTAAACTTTGAAGCTTTTCCTCCGCGGTTAGATTGGCAACCGATTTTTTATCCCGTATTAAATCAAGCCTATGCCAATAAAATAGCATTGGATTGGAATACAAAGGATGAATTTTCAGGTTATGTTGGAGCAGTAACAAAGTTTAATGTAAATGCTGAATATGCTGCAACATTTAAAGTTGAAAATGTAGGAGACAAAAACCATAATGAGTTGTGGGTTCCTGCAGCAGAAATGGATACATTTAATGATAATATTATTGGAAAAATTGAAATAGTAAAGGTCTTTTTTGGAGAGAAGTTTGAGCTTGGTGTTCATTCCCTTTTAGATCAGTTTTTTAAAAAAGAAGAATCGAAATAGAATGAGTTGGAAAATTGTAGAAAGAAAAATTGGCAAAGCCGGTAACCTCAAACAAAGGGAAAAAAGGCAACGCGAATGGGATAAAAAATATGACGAAAATTGGATGATTGGTTATATGATTGAAGGAGAATTTGTTTCGCAAATGGACGCATTAGAAAGTGTGTACTATGAGAGTTATAAGTTACACTTTAATGAAAATCCGGATGATTTAAAAGAACTAATTGCAACTGCCAAGAAATTGGATAACCCACATGCAAAATTAACTGGTGGGGTAGACTTGCAAGTTCCGGCCGTCATGAAATATTTAGACCGTCATGAATTAGAGTTAGAGGGAAATGAGGTAGTAGACATTGGCACATTTGGTAGCCGATCACATAAAATTAGCGTACGTCTCAGCCCAATAACAATTAAAGTAATTGGAAACCCCAAAATGACTTTAGAAAAGTTTTGGCAAGAGAAAAAATGTCTAGCCATTTGGGATGAGTAAAAAAGTAAATAGTGAAAAAAGAAAGAATAAATATCGCAAATAATACCCTTCAAATTTTAGATAAGGGATTTTATGAAATAGATACTAAACAAGTAAATGTTGCCAATCAAGTTGTGGCTTCAATTTCAAATGCAACGCTGCATAGCCCTGATCAATTAAATGATTTATTGGTGGGTGCCGAATTGAAAAAAGAGCATGAAACTAAATTGATAGTTACAAATGAGTCTACATTGAATGCGGCTAAAACTTGGGTTAATAAATTGGAAAAATTGGGGGTGCTTAATTTTGCTTCTGCAAAAAATCCAGGAGGAGGGTTTATGAACGGTGCGCAATCACAAGAAGAAAGCATTGCACGTTCTTCCTCTTTATATCCTTCAATTGATCAATTCCAGGAAATGTATAAGCACAACCGTGCATATAAAACCTATTTGTATTCAGATTATATGATCTACTCTCCAGAAGTGGTTGTTTTTAAAAATGATGATGGGGACCTGTTAGAAGATCCTTATTTGGTGGATGTAGTCACGAGCCCTGCTGTTAATATAGGGGCAATCTTGAGTAATAAACCAAAGGAGATGAGAAGAGTTGAGGAAGTTATGTTGCAAAGAATTGATAAAATGTTGGGATTATTTGCAGAAAAAGGATGTGAAAATTTGATCCTAGGTGCTTGGGGATGTGGTGTGTTTAGAAATAATCCAGAGGATATTACAAACTACTTTAAGCAGTTTTTAAAGCAAGGAGGAAAATATGAAGGTGTTTTTAATACTATTGTATTTGCAGTGTTAGATCGAAATGATCGAGGAGTTTATCAGGCATTTAAAAATTTGGAAGGATGAGTGAATTGAATGAAAAAATAGTAGCAGGAATATTTGGTGTAGCCGTTGGTGATGCACTTGGTGTTCCTGTAGAATTTACAAACCGCCAAGATTTAGATAAAAATCCTGTGACCAACATGCGCGAGTATGGTACTTATCATCAACCAAAAGGAACTTGGTCTGACGACAGTTCATTAACCTTTTGTTTGATGGAAGGTTTAAGTAATGGCTATAATTTGGAGGATATTGCTGCAAAATTTGCACAGTGGAAATATCATAGTTATTGGACGCCTCATGGTTCTGTATTTGATATTGGAATGGCAACAAGTCAAGCCATCCATGAAATAAAGAAAGGTACAAAACCTGAATTGTGCGGAGGAATGGACGAGTGGAGTAATGGTAACGGATCATTGATGCGTATTTTACCAATGGCTTTTTATTTATATAATGAACCAGACATAAATGTGCGTTTTGAAAAAGTAAAAGCAGTATCATCAATTACGCATGCACATGTAAGGTCAGTAATTGCATGTTTTACTTATGTAGAATATGCCATAAAACTTATTGAAGGGTTTGATAAGCTAGAAGCCTTGCAAATTATCCAAAAATCGGTAATTAAACACTTGGCTAAACTTGAAATAAATACCGCAGAGGTTGATTTATTCTATCGGGTGCTAAACGGAAATATTGGAGAATTGGAGCGTGATGTAATTAGTGGATCAGGATATGTATTGCACTCACTTGAGGCAAGTATGTGGGCGCTACTTTCTTCAAACTCATTTGATGAGGCAGTACTAAAGGCCGTTAACTTGGGAGAAGATACAGACACCACTGGTGCCATAACTGGGGGATTAGCCGGAATATATTTTGGACGAGATAATCAGTTTGATTTTTGGCGTGCGCAATTGGCGAAGTTTGAAGAGATAGAGGGTTTGATTGAACGATTTGGTGAGAAAATAAAGACTAACAATGAAAATTAAAATCCAATCTGGAGACATAACGCAAGTAAACGTTGATGCAATTGTAAATGCAGCAAACTCATCTTTGTTAGGTGGTGGTGGAGTTGATGGAGCAATTCACCGTAAAGCTGGATCTCAATTATTGGATGATTGTATGGCAATAAGGGCAAAACAAGGAGGTTGTAAAACTGGCAATGCTGTGATTACATGTGCTGGAAACCTCAACGCCAATTTTGTAATTCATACAGTTGGTCCCGTTTGGAATAATGGAAAAGGTAATGTAAGAGAACTACTTGCTTCATGTTATACCTCAACCTTAGATTTATGCATTGCAAACCAAATTAAAACGGTTGCGTTTCCAAATATCAGTACTGGTATTTATAAGTTTCCAAAAAAGGAAGCTTGTGAAATCGCAATGAATACCGTGATGAATTATCTCGGTAAAAATGAAATAGAAGAAATAATATTCGTGTGTTACGACATTGAAAACCTCATACTTTATGAGACAATGCAATCACCGAACGAAATAAGCTAGACTAATAACTAGCCGACAAAAAATTATAAAATGAAAACAGATAAAAGCATTGGTAAATTAATGAGTCTTGCACTCAGACATAATCCAAAGGTGCTAAATATAGAACTAGATGAAAACGGATGGGTATCCGTTGATGAATTAATAAAAGGATTGAATAGGAAGCATATTCAAATGGATATGGAACGATTGACTCAATTGGTTGAAACAAATGACAAAAAAAGATATCGCTTTAATGCGGATAAAACTAAAATTTGTGCCAATCAAGGTCATTCCGTTGAGGTGAATTTGAATCTCAAAGCAATTGAGCCGCCGCACACGCTATATCACGGTACGGTGAATAAATTTATGGCGTCAATTCGTGAAAAAGGATTAATAAAAGGAACACGTCACCATGTGCATTTGAGTGAAACGAAAGACACAGCAATATCTGTTGGGTCAAGACGAGGCAAACCTGTGATATTAAAAATCTCAGCTAAGTTGATGCATGAACAAGGATTCAACTTTTACCAATCAGAAAATGGGGTATGGTTAACAGAAAATGTTCCTCCCAAATTTATTGAATAATAAAACGAAAGGGTATGTATAAATTTTTGAAAGAACTAGATCAACTCGTTAAACAACCAAATAGCGAAAGTTTAAAACTATCAATGAGAAATGTTCATGCAGAAGGAATTTTCTCATTGGTAATTAAAGGAACTGAATTTGGAAAACTAACACGAGTATTTATTGCAGATAAAAAATTAAATCCATTTGATGTTCAATATCACACGCATAGGTACCCAATTACAATTACCGTTTTAAAGGGTAATATAACGCATCACACAGCTGAAAAAGTAACCAGTAATAATTCGCATGATTTAGTTGCGATATCTGAATATGAATACAGAAGTGTTTTGAATGGTGGTAACGGTTTAAAATATAGCGCAGAGGTGAATATTAAAACTAATGAGTATAAATTACCCATAGGTAGTCGAATTCATTTGGGCACAGAAGATTTTCATACAATGTCTTGCGCTAAAGGATCTATTTGGGTAGTTGAGGAGAAAGGATTTGAGAAGGACTTTAGTAAGGTTCTTGGGGTTCCATTTGTGACAGACAATTTATATAATTTGCCAGCAATGTTTCAAACGGTAGATAAGTGCCAAGTGGTATCTAGAGCGGTAAAAGAATTGGTTTTGCAGTATGAACTTTTGGGAGTTGGTGATTTATAACGTTTCGTTTGAACATTAGTAGAAGCGAATACTTTTTTATTATGAAAGAGATTAAATACATAAAGGGAGATGCAACATCTCCTCAGGCAAAAGGCCCTAAAATTATAGGTCATATTTGTAATGATCTTGGTGGATGGGGTAAAGGATTTGTTTTGGCAATTTCTAAAAGATGGATCGAACCAGAAAAGGAATACCGACAATGGCATAGAGAAAGAGCTAAGAATGACTTTGAATTGGGAAATATTCAAATTATCCAAGTCTCGACAGATACTTATGTTGCAAATATGATTGGGCAACGTGGAATGAAAACAGGAAGCAATGGTGCGCCAATAAGATATGGTGCGGTAGACAAGTGTTTAGAAAAATTACAAAATGAGGCGGAAAAACTTGGAGCTAGTGTGCACCTTCCTAGAATTGGTTGCGGTTTAGCTGGAGGTAAGTGGTCTAAGATTGAACCACTTATAATATCAAGGCTAGTTGAAAAAAATATAGTGACAATAGTGTATGATTTTGATTAATTGAACAATCTAAATTTTAACTAATGCAAAAAGAAAAAATTACTGAAGACATCTGGATTATAGATGATTTCTTGACAAAGAAAGAATGTGAATTTCATATTAAAGCAAGTGAAGTAATAGGTTATGAATTTGCTAAAGTGAATATTGATGGAAAGCAAACCGTAATGACTTCCGTTCGAAATAATCAACGTGTTTTAATGTATGATGAAGAACTTGCAGCTGAAATTTGGAATAAGTTATCTCCATTTATTGATGACTATCCATATGCCACACCTATTGGACTAAATGAGATGTTTCGTTACTATAAATATGTGCCAGGAGAAAGGTTTAAAATGCACCGTGACGGAAGTCATAGAAGAAATGCATCTGAACAGAGCTTATTGACACTAATTATTTATTTGAATGAAGATTTTGAAGGGGGTGAAACTGGTTTTATGCGTGAATTTGATATTGAGCCAAAGCTAGGACGTGCAGTAATATTTGATCATAATGTACGCCATGAGGGGAAGAGCATAGAGA
>CAKZPK010000238.1 GCA_937139035.1 uncultured Crocinitomix sp.
GAATCGGATATGGTCTACACCAATTTCCATCACTCAAAATCACAGGATGTTCCTTTTTTTTATACCGCACCTTTCACCTTGAAAAGGTACTAGCTGCATAATTCTCACTATCTTAACGTCATGAATAAAAATAATAAAGATTTAAACCTAGCGGTTTTGATTGATGCTGACAATATTCCTTATAAAAACATACAAGGAATGTTAGATGAGATTGCAAAGCTAGGAACACCTACTATAAAAAGAATTTATGGAGATTGGACGAGGCCGGGAGTAAATGGATGGAAAGCTCCACTACTAGAGCATGCAATAACACCAATTCAACAATACGGATATACGACAGGAAAAAATGCGACCGATTCAGCTATGATTATTGATGCTATGGACATTTTACATAGCAATAAGGTAGATGGATTTTGTTTGGTATCAAGTGACAGTGATTTTACTAGATTAGCAACAAGACTGAGAGAGTCTGGCAATTTGGTTATTGGAATTGGAGAAAAGAAAACACCAAAACCATTTATCGTTGCTTGCGATAAATTCATCTATATTGAAATAATTGCTGGAGCGAAAAACAAGAATAAAAAGAAAAAGACAACGGATAAAGCTGCTCCAATCACAGAAAAGTATGATCGGGTAAGTGAAGGATTAATCAATCTTTTAAAAGATTCAGTAGATGATATTGGAGATGACGAAGGATGGGCATCTCTTGCAGAAGTTGGTTCATTGCTTTTAAAGAAAAAACCTGATTTTGATCCAAGAAACTACGGTTTTCCTAAGCTAACACCTTTTATAAAATCACTAACAAAGGATTTTACAATTGATGTGAGACCGACAGAAAAAAAGAACATAAAACACATTTACATTAAGAATAAATAATTGTGCCAATCATCACCTTAGAAACGAAAATCAGAGCTAATAAAGAGGTTGTTTTTAACCTGGCTAGAAGCATTGATTTACATCAATTATCTACAGCAAAAACTAAAGAGGAGGCCATTGCAGGCAGAACGACTGGTTTGATGGAGTTGGGTGAAGAAGTTACTTGGCGCGCAAAGCATTTTGGAATCTATCAAAGATTAACCTCTAAAATGACAGAGCTTGAAAAACACAACCGCTTTGTAGATGAAATGATGAGAGGTATTTTTAAACAATTCAGACATGAGCATCAATTTAACCAAGTTGGTGATGAAACAATTATGGTTGATATTTTCGACTACGCTAGTCCAATGGGTTTATTTGGTAGAATGGCAGACAAATTATTTCTTAAAAAATATATGACTCACTTTTTGAAAGAACGGAATGAGGTTATAAAAAGGTACGCAGAAAAGGACATTGGGTAAGAATTGTTTTTTTTAAAGTGATGGAAACTATAAAACGGAAAGATTTCGAATTAATGACTTATCAGAAAAAGTTAGTTCTCCCTTATTCATCTAGGGTATATTACTCTCCATTCTATTTCGTGTTGATGGGAGCAATTACTGTTTTAGTCTTATTTGTCAAATCATATAGAGATGGGATGATGCCCTTAATATGGGGAATTATAATTATTATTTTGTTTTCACTTTATGGAATTTGGCGCCGAGATCAAAATCGTAATTTCAAAACGATAAAAATACCGCTGAAACGGAAACGTTTTAAATATGTATTAACCCAAGTCGGCTCCTCTCTAGATTGGGACATGTCCACTGTGAAACAAGACTATGTCATTGTTTATTCCGTATGTCCGAAATACTCATGGAAAAGAAGAATTACTATTTTACGAACAAAGGATGAGTTACTTGTAAACATGATTTGGATTCCAAAGTTGCGCCCATTATTAGGCCGAGGAGGAATTGAACGCGAATATGGAGAAATCCTTGAAAAAAACATTCGTAAAATTACTGATCGTGACATGAGTGAAACACTTGAAAACTTATTAAATTGAGAAATCTAAAATCAAACCGAATATATTTAAGAAAAGCCGAGGAAACTGACACCGCTTTTTTTATTGAATTAATGAATATGCCCGGTTGGATCAAACATATTGGTGATCGTAATATTAAAACGGATGCTGATGCGCTTGGTTATATTAAAAAATCACTGCTCAGTAGTTATAAAATCAATGGTTTTGGTTTATATATCATGTGTTTGAACGACTCTCATAAACCGATAGGGTTATGTGGCCTGGTAAAACGTGACACTCTAGAATTGCCAGATTTAGGTTTTGGAGTTTTACCAGCATACGAAGGAAAAGGATATGTGCGCGAAGGATCTGAAATCACGCTTGAGTTTGCAAAAAACGACTTAAAAATGGATACTGTTTTAGCCATTACTAATCCAACAAATGAACGTTCTCAAAAATTACTTGAACGTTTAGGGTTTACAGTTGTACCTAAAGCTGATTATGATGCCGAAGGCGAAGCCTTAGTAAAATTCACAATCAATTTAACGGATTTAAACATCTGATTGATTAATCAAATAAACTTATGAAAACGCTTTTCTTGTGATTGCTTCGTACAATGGCAAACGTCTTGGCATTGGCAGATTGTGCTGGTTCTGGGATTTATGTTTGGCCAAACTCTCCCACCATTTCAGAAAACCCTGTTATAACGGTTGAAGGATATTATTCCGATCAAAAAATTGTTCGCAACATAGATAAAGAGTATCATTTATATTTAAAAGCAGAAAACCAATTAATCCGTTTGCAACTAGTTGAAATATTAGAAGGTCAAATGGATTTAACTCAAATAGTATTAAAACCATTAAAACAATTGACGGATGGAATGAAATACGAACTATGTGCTTTTTCAACTCCAAAATCTTCTTCTTCTCTTCCTGTAGAATATGAACTAAACATGCCTAATACAAAATGGACCGTTAAAGCTTTGAATGATGATACAAATCCTATATTTGAACAACAACCACAATTAACTAGTGCTACAGTTATTTATTATGGTTGTGGTCCCTCCAATTTCATGAATTTCACATATGGAACAAACGAAACTACCATTTATTTAATTCGAACAACTCTCACTAACCTTGAGGATGGATCATCTACAAGTTATTATTTACCTGCAAATGGCAAAGGAGGATTAAGTGTTGGACACGGTATGTGTTCAGGAGCGTTTACCCCAATAAATGGTGTGAAATATAAAGTTGAATTCAGTCTATTAGATGGTTCTTGGAATAAAGGCGAAACCGTTTCATGCGAAGTAGTTTACAACCCTGAACAAGGATAATTAAACTAATCTCCAGGTTTTATAGAAACTGTACGACTAATACCAACGCTTCTTTTTCTTTTTAGAAGCTTCTGACTTACGCCCTTTTCTGTATTTACTGCCACTTTTCTTTTTGTGAACCTGTGGCTTCGCATTTGGATCAAGTGGATACGGATGTTCAGTCTCAACTGGAATAGAAATATGCGTTAAGCGTTGGATCGCAACCACATAATCTTTTTCATCTGCAGAACAAAACGAATATGCTTTACCAGACTCCCCTGCTCTACCTGTACGCCCAATTCGGTGAACATATGTTTCAGGAATATTAGGCAAATCAAAATTAATTACGGCATCCAAATTTTCAATATCAATTCCTCGAGAAGCAACATCAGTTCCAATTAATATATT
>CAKZPK010000239.1 GCA_937139035.1 uncultured Crocinitomix sp.
TGCCTCCGAAGCACTGACAACATTTCCGGAAATAATAATAGAGTTTACGAATTTGGCATATCTGAACATTAGTAATAATCAAATTACTCACCTTCCAGCATCCATTGGCAATCTGCAAAAATTGAAGATTTTAAGAATGGGTGGTAATCCAATTAAAGTTCTTCCAGCATCATTTTGGGATCTTCAAAATTTAGAAGATCTAAATTTGAGCAGTACACAAATCGCAACACTCTCTGACTCTATTGGAAATCTCACTAATTTGGAAAAATTAGACATAAGTTATAATCACTTCGGAAATCTACCTGAGTCAATAAAAAAACTAACGAAGTTAACCCTGTTGGATTCAAAATCTAATAGAATTACAAGCCTTTCACATTCAATATGTCTACTTACTAACTTGAGTATTTTAAACTTACAAGGTAATAAAATCAGCAGCCTTCCTGATTCTATTGGTATGCTGAGCAGTCTAAGGAATCTGAACCTTACTAATAATACACTTATTAGCCTTCCAGAATCAATTGGTCAACTCACAAATTTGAACGAATTAAGATTAAGAAATAACCAACTCTCTCAACTCCCTTCCTCTTTTGGACAACTCAACAACCTTCTCAAGGTTGATTTAGCGGTGAACCAACTTCGAATCCTCCCAGAATCAATAGGACAATTGGACAGTTTAAAAACGCTTATTTTAAGTAATAACCAAATCGAAAAACTTCCAGAATCAATAGGACAACTTAGTAAGTTAAAAGAACTTTATTTAAGCAGTAACAAACTATCCACCTTGCCAAATTCTTTTTGGAACCTAAAAAATTTAAACACAGTTAACCTTACCTTTAATTCACTCACTGCACTTCCTGAATCAATTGGACAGCTTATAAATTTATATGCTCTTGACTTACGGTTTAATCAACTTATAGATTTACCGGATGCTATCTTTAAACTAGAAAAACTATCAAGATTATGCCTTAAAAACAATCAATTAAGTGACGATTTAATGAAACGTGTTCCTAATTGTGTATTTGAAACTGAGTAAAGAATACAAACTAATCCTTCTTTTTATTTCAATCTGAATAAGCCTTCGCCCAATCTTCTATCAGTTTAATTTCTGCATCACTCAAATCAGCATCTCCGTGCATAATCAAATAGGATGAAATAGGCATATGCTTTTCTTCTACCTCCTCTGATATTTCTTTCATTTTATGCTTTTTCTTTTTAATTGAGTAAGTACCCCATTCAGAAAAATTCAATTCCTCTTTTCCCTCTTCAATGTGATGATTTACCCAATAGTTAATTGGAGTAATATTATTATACCAAGCATACTCTGTCTTACTACTATGACAATCATAACATGAGTTTTTAAGTAGCACTTGAACTTCTGCGCTAGGTTGCGTTTCATTTATAAAAGTTGCCAAGTCGTCTTCTGATCCTATGTTCTTAGTTGGTCCAAAGAGTTGCATTATTCCTAAAATAATAATGATACCTAAAAAGATTTTATTTCGCTTTTTCATAATTAACTGTATTGTTACAAGAATTCCTCTCTAATTTATTAAAACATTTTTTGTCCCGAAAACTCCATGGCCTCTCCTTTTCCAAAATTGTAACTCACTCCAAAAACAATATATCTTCCTCTTTGGCTTCGTGAATACAATGAACTGTTTGTACGAACGGTATAGCTTTTATTTATTCTTGAATTAAAAACATCTCTTACACTTAGGTTTAATATAAACTTACCTTTCATTATCTTTTTTCGAATTCCACTGTCAACATAGAAATAACCACGTCTTTCTGTAAATACATTTTGAACACGTGAACGGTAATTCAAACTAAATTGCATTTCTATATCTGCAGGCATTTTAAATTTTAAGTTTGCCCTACTCGACCATTTATAGTTGTTAAAGTCAAATGATTGATTTTCATAAGTTCCTTTTCTATTGAAGTAGGCAATGTTTCCGTCTAGCAAAATAGAAACCCATTTTTGTGGCGAATATTTTAAGTTAAGCTCGAACCCTGACGTGTTTGCTGTTCCAATATTTTCTGGAGATCTGATTGTTTGATTACCATTAATGCTAATTACATCTTCAATTACATCCGTTGTTTGTGAATGATATAAAGAAGCATTTAAACTTGTTTTTTTCCAATTTTGAACACCTGTTAATTCAAATAGATTTGAGAATTCAGGTTGTAATTCTGGATTACCAACGGATAGATTAAAGTTATCTCTAAATGAGAAGTATGGACTGAGGTCAAACAAATGCGGTCTATTTATCCTTCTTGAATATCCCAATTGAAATGATGTAAACTTTGAAACTTTATAAGAGGTGTGCAATGATGGAAAAAAGTTTGTATAATTCCATTTCCCTAATTCTTGATCTGCTTGGTTTGCTTTTGCATCCGTCTGTTCATGTCGGACACCTCCTTTTATTCCCCATTTATCTCCTTCATATGACAGTGTCGAATAATTTGCAAAAACACCTAATTGATAATTAAAGTCTCCAGACAATAGTGTATCCTCCTCCCATTCTTCATCTTTAAAATTGGATACTTCTGTCAAATTACTATTAAAATTAACCTCATATTTGCTCCCAATTTCCCAAACCCATTTTTCTTTAAATGGATGAGCATAGTCAATTTTAAACGTATAGTTTTGATCCTTAAAATTAATTCGCGTTTGCTGATCAAATCCAATGTTCTCTCCAGATATTAAAACATTATCAAATTCCGATACTTTGTCTTTACCAAAAAATGATCCGACTGCACTTACATCCAACACTTGCTCTTTATGACGTTGAAATTTCTTTTGGTAGTTTAAATCAAACTGATACTTAGGATTGGTTGCTTCTGTACTTTCGTTCCTTAAAAAATTAGATTCAAGAACATCATTCGTATTAGAAAGGTATTGAATGTCCGCATATTGCGTTTCTAATTCGTATGCGTAATGACCAGATAAGGTTATGGTATTGAATTTATTAAGGTAAAAGTCACTCCCTAAACGAATATTAGCAAAGGTCTCATTTTTCTGGCTATTTCCATAGGTTGAAAAAACATTTTGTAATGAGTCAACTGTGCTTTTGTTGATGGAAGTATCTATAGAAACAAACCTTCTATTACCAACTCCTAACTGACCGAACAAATTTATTTTTTCCGAACGATAACTAGCACTTACTCCTAAACTATGATTATTTGGATAGCCCACATTAGCCGTAACAGAACCATTAAAGCCCTTTTTTTGTGTTTCTTTTAAAACAATATTAATAATTCCTACAGTTCCTTCCGCATCATATTTAGCAGAAGGGCTTGTTATAACCTCAATTCGGTCGATCATGTCTGCCGTAATTGACCCTAGTGCATTTGAACTTCCGCTTGCTAAAACCGAAGGTTTACCATTAATCAAAATTTGCACACCAGAATTTCCTCTTAACTGAACCACACCTTCCAGGGTTACCTCTACTGAAGGAACATTATTTAAAATATCAATTGCAGTTCCTCCTGATTGGCTTAAATCTCTACCAACATTAAAAATGCGCTTATCAAGCTTAAATGTCATTTCAGATCTTTCTCCCACCACTTCTACATTGTTTAATAATTCTGCATTTAATTTTAGAT
>CAKZPK010000240.1 GCA_937139035.1 uncultured Crocinitomix sp.
ATGAAAAATGATACAATAAAAGTCTATTCTTATAAAGTTTCTTCCTTATAAGCCCAAGAACTTGTCGAACTTTGTTAAATTCAGTTCTTTATCTAAAAAACAAACCATGAGATTTTTTTCAATTTTCATTTTATTATCCTTTTATGCTTGTTCATCATCCTCTGAATCTGATAATGAAGGGAATGTAAATTCCCCTGAAAGCACGGCGGAAGTCGCGCCGATTAATGAAGAGGGAAATGTGTATGAAGATCGCCCAATTGAGGAGCAGCCAGAAGTTTCCAATGATAATTCTACCACAGCAGAATATGAAGATGTTGATTGGGATGATTATATGGAAAGCATGACTAAAGATTTTTCTTTTGCAATTATTATCTCAACTAAAAATTATGATGCTGCACTTGAAAGAGCTAAAGATGCCTCTGAAAAACTAGGATATCCGTTAAATTTAAGAGAACTGGTGCCAAATGATGAAATTGGACTGACCTTACCTGAAGAAGTATGTACAGGTATCTGCGGCAGTGATGAAATTGAATTCCCACAATACTTACCACGCAACGATTGGGGTGAGAGTAAATATGTTTCGGTAGAATACTCTAACGGTTTTGAAGGTTTTACTCCAGGTTATTATATTGTAGTGGTTGCTAGCGGAGAAAAAGGAGATCCAATTATTCAGGAAGCTCTTGAAGAAGCCCAACAATACTATGAAGATGCCTATGCTAAAACATGCGGCGTTTGGGTAGGTTGTGGCTGTTAGATCTAAACCTTACCTTAAATCTCCACGATCTGGACTTACTCCACGTTTAGTCCGTTTAGGTGTCCAAATTGCATCATATTTTTGTCGTCTTCTCGCATCATAATCTGAATGCCTTCTTTTCATTCTTTCCCTTTCATTGTGCCGCGCAATTGCTTCTCGGTTTTTTCTTATTCGTTTTTTAACACTATTTCTTGCAAATGGAGGTTGCGCTCCAGAATTATATGAAAACTCTATAGCTCTATCACGCATACCTTTTATCGTTTTGCCAGTTCTTACATGCTTTGCACGAGCACGATCCCAACCTGTATGCCCAATCCATCTGGGGTTTCCTTTTTTAGTTCTTCTTCGTGCATAATACGCCTTGCTTTTTGCTGTTGGATGTGCAAACTCTTGTTCCGTTCCTCCTGCCCCTTTAACAATGTGCCCCATCCCATGTGTTGTATGCCTTGTATCGTGAGATGTTTTTAGAAATTGACGCATTGAGGCTTCATTTGATAATCGTGATCTACATTGCGAAAATGTCACATCACAACTAATCATTTCATCCATCCCTGAATCAGCCCCTCTAAAGATTTGCTTAAACTTAGCTTTGTTATTTGACTTTATAGCTGCCACTAATTTATCCTCCGTCCCCTTTGCTAAAACACGTTGCACAACTGTATTACTCACTTTTTTATTTAATAAAGATGCCTCTTTCTTCTGAAGCTGAACTGGTTCTCTTTGAGCATTTAAAGCACTTTGTTGTTTTTTATACAATTGTGTTTGGGGACGATTATCTTTCAATGTCAGCCCCTTAGAGGCATAATTTTCTTGATTTCTTGAGACATATTTTGCCTTACTCTCTTCTTTTCTTGTTTGGCTATACATTCGAATTGATATTGTTTGACAAACTCATTATGTACAACAAATTCATCAGCTTGGGTCTTTTCGAATGTAGTCTTTAATGTGAAAAAAAAGAAGAAAATCTATGAGTTTCAATAAGCTTGTCTATGAATTGTATACGATTCTTGGATAATGCATCAATTCTCTAAGTTTTCAGATACACTTAAAGGGAATATGTAAAAGGATTCTAGTTCAATGATACGTATTCCTTCAATGCGCCTACAACACTATCTACTTGGAGATTCATAACATCAAATATTGTCAGTCCATTTTCGGCTAATAAATAGGACTCATATTTATAATTATTTCCCTTGTAATATAATTCAGCTGAACCTCCATAGTTATCATCAGCTATAAAATTTTCATCTGGTCCATTTAGAATCAGTAAAGACCTTCCTCCACAACTTTCGTTAAAGCCTATAAAATGAATCAACAAATCCTCTTTTTCATTACATGCCTCATAAACTTGACCTATTTTATCCGATATAAATGATTTGTCAGAATGGTCATAATCACACTCGTAAAAATCAGCTGTATTTATGTTATTTTCAATTAATAACTTGATGAATTTTTCAGAATAGACTGTTTCGACTGGATAGTATTCAGCAATTGTTGGGTTCAACAAATCATTAAACGAAAAACCTTTAACTCCGACTAAATCAAAGGCATTTTTCAACTCTTTAGAAAGAGTAATGTCAAACTTTTTTTCAAATAAAATAAGCTCTTCATTCACAGAATGTAAATAATGAGGACGCCCGAACAAGATTTCACCGAAGTTGCCATGCTTTCGGACAATTTCGTTTTTTTGCGCTTGGTCAAGAGAAGCTACAAAAGCCTTTAATTCATTTACTTTTCTTATGAGCTTCTCCATTACTCTTAGGAGAATTAAGGCCGCTTACTTCTTAAATAAACGAACTCGTTTTCAGTACTTTCATTTGGAGAAAATTCATATCCTTCTGCATCAAATGCTTTAAGATGTTCGGCTTTTTCAATTTTATTTTGAATAATGAAGCGAGTCATTCTACCACGAGACATTTTTGCAAAGGTCATATTCACTTTAAACTCACCATTTTTATTGATGTCTTTAAATACTGGTGTAATCACATCAATATCCTTTAGATCATTCAACTTAGCCGCTTTAAAATATTCAGATGAGGCAACATTCACTAGTAAGGTACTGCCTTCTTCATTTAGCTCTGCCTGTAGTTGTTTATGAATTTTATCTCCCCAAAACTTATAAAGGTTAGTCACTTTTGGTGTGACCTTAAATGAGGTTCCCATTTCTAATCTATAGGGCTGAATTAAATCGAAGGGCTTTAATAAACCGTATAAACCAGAAAGAATTCTCAACCTATTTTGTCCTTCTATTTGCTCGGCAGCAGAAAGCTCAGCAAATTTTAATCCTTGATAAGCTGCTCCACTAAAAATAAACCCCGCAGGCACACTATTTTCCGTATTAAATTCATCAGAAAATCGTTGAAAACGGTCATAGTTCAACGCAGCAATGTCTTTGCTGACCCCCATTAATTTAGCAATTTGCCCTGCGGACAATTTTTTTAATTTTTTAGCTAAACGCAAAGTTTCTTCTTCAAATGGAATTTTACTTAAAGGAATATCTCCAAATGTTGCTTCTTCGTTTAATGATTTTGCTGGGGAAAGTATTATTTTCATTGGTTCATTTATTGTTCTTCAACTGCGTATAAAATTAGTCATTTGAACGCAAAAACGCCACTTAATTCTACACCAATTAAGTGACGTTCAACTAGCCTCTATTAGAAGCGTTTTGTATACCCGTGGCAATACGGTGTTCCTCCTTTATTGCTATAATAGTGTTCGTGATAATCTTCACCATCCCAAAAGGTGGTTGCTTTTGTAATATTTGTTGCAACCTTTAAACCTTTTTCCTCTAAAATTGATTTTAGTTTTTCTGCTGTTGCTTTTTGATCCTCATTTAGATAAAAAACCTCAGTTCTATATTGATCACCAACATCTGGTCCCTGACGATCTACCTGAGTTGGGTCATGTGTTTCAAAAAACAACTTACACAACGTTTCGTAATCTATTTTTGTAGGATCATAAGTCACCTTAACTGCCTCAGCATGTCCCGTTGTATGTGCACAAACTTCTTCGTAGGTTGGATTTTCCTTAGTTCCTCCAATATACCCTACTTGTGTGGAGATTACTCCCTCCTCTTTTTCGAAAAAATACTCCGTTCCCCAAAAGCAGCCCGAAGCAAAAATTGATGTTTCCATTCCTTTTTCTTGATTTGTTTCTATTTGATTACTATTCTTAATTTGATCCTCAGTTACAAAATTAAGCGATATTGAGTTTACACAATGGCGCGTGTTCTTTTTTGTGAATCTTTCTCCATAAAAAACATGCCCTAAATGCCCTTTACAATTATTGCAAACAATTTCTTCTCTGTATCCATCCGCATCTTTAACCAACTCAACAGAACTTCCTATGTAATCATCAAATGACGGCCAACCTGTTCCTGAATCGAACTTACTATCAGATTCAAAAAGGTTTGCATTACAACGCTTACATTGATAGATACCATCTTCATGATTATCCACATACATACCCCTCCAAGGGTATTCCGTTCCTTTATAAACAATCACATTAGTCTCCTCAGCTGTTAATTCATTCCATTCTGTGCTATCTTCAACAACATTCTTAACCATATCAGAAGTAAACATTACATTGTTTGATGAACTATGCTCAGTATTACTAGTTGAATTGGTTTGATTTTGTGCTTGCCCACAGCTTGAAAATAAAAGCAAGGCTGTTCCAAATGTCATTACTAAAGTCTTCATAATATTCTTATTTAAACTGGTAGTCGCTTTCATCATTATTCAATTACAAGTATAATCATAACAAATGTTAAAAGTAAATTGTTCTCAATTCGCTTTTAATGATTCCTTATCTTTCGAGCAGAAACTTATTATAAACGCATGCAAGAACGCATTAGTAATTTAAAAAAAGCCATTGAATTTGAGCGCCTGGAAGAATTGAACCGCTACACCAGTCTCATTAACGAACAAACCATAAAAGAACGTATAACCGCTGGAGTTACACTGTATCCTGTCGAATATACCAACGAAAAATATACGGCTTTTGAAGATTTATTACTTGAGTTTAAAATTAATGAGAATCAAGATCCGTATCAGTTTTCATCCAACGGTAAGGTTCGTTTATTTTCCGAAAACAATTCTGAAAGTGTAGAGGGAGTTGTGGCAAGTTTCAAAAACAACCTATTAATTGTACAATTAGAAAACAATGAAAAGCCAGACTGGATTAAATCGGGCAAATTAGGATTAGACGCCTTGCCAGATACAAGAACATCTGATATTCAACTGGCAACTTTAAACACGATTGAATCAGGCGAATTAAGACTTTCCAACCTATTTTACAGCATTGGTTCTAAACAAGAATACAGCATTGAACCTCTAGATTTTGCAGGTTTTAATCCTTCACAAAACAATGCTATTAACAACCTTATTGCAAACAATCCTTTCCATATCGTTCATGGTCCTCCGGGAACTGGCAAAACAAAAACATTAGTACAAGCTATTGTACAACTTGCCGCTAGCGGAAAAAAAATAATGGTTGCTGCACCTTCTAATGCGGCCGTTGATCATATAACTGAGGCAATCGCTCGGGAGAACTCGGCGGTTGTTCGAATGGGAAATTCATTTAAAATTTCAGAGAAAGCACTTCCATTTACGCTAAAATCTCAAGTATTAAATAGCCCTTTAATGGATGTTGTAAAGCGCCTAAAGAAAAATTCAGAAGCCATTAGAAAAAAGGCTTTTAAATACAAAAGAAATTTTGATAAAGAAGCCTATCAGGAACGAAAAAGATTGCGGAATGAATTAAAAGAAATTCGGCGCGACATTCGAAAAATGGAACAAGAAATCTCACTTGGATTTATTAATGGTGCTCAAATAATTACTGGAACATTTATAGGATTACAGGATAAAAAATTGCGCCATTTAAAACTAGATGCGGTTTTCGTTGACGAAGCTGGTCAAGCAGTTGAGCCCTCCATTTGGACCGTGGCACATTATGCTCCACAATTATTTATGGCAGGTGATCCGTTACAATTGCCTCCAACATTGTTCACCCAAAAAGCAACAGATTTAGGATTAGATATTTCTTTAATTGAACAAGGGATAAAATTGGGTATTCCAACCACTCTATTGGATACACAATATCGAATGAATCATAAAATAATGCAGTTTTCAAATGCCCAATTTTATGAAGAAAAGCTGACTGCTCATCCATCTGTAAGTTCACAAACTTTGAAAAACGACCCTTACGAACCTATTGAATTTATTGACACAGCAGGTTGCGGATACACTGAGCATAAAGATAGTTCTGGCGGAATTTCAAATACTGGTGAGGTTGAAATAATTCAAAAAAGAATGGCTGAAATTGATTTGGAAAACATTTCAGTAGGAATTATTTCTCCCTACAGAAGGCAGGTGACTTTATTAGAAGAAATGATTATTAACTATGCCGGCAATGCACAAACGATTGATAGTTTTCAAGGCCAAGAAAAAGAACTCATAATTGTTTCACTTGTTCGTTCAAATGAAAATGGAATCATTGGCTTTTTAAAAGATTATAGAAGAATGAATGTTGCACTGACTCGAGCCAAAAAGAAACTCATCATTATAGGAGATTCTGCAACTATTGGTAATGACAGTTTTTATCAAAACTTACTGGACTATATAGAGAAACAAGGAACCTATCGCAGTGCGTGGGAATATTTGTCCTAATTTGTTTCATGCTCAGGACAATCTATTCTTAAATCTTTTTGTTCAAGCAATGTTTTCAATAAAGTGCAGTAATGCCCAGTTGGGCTGTCCGAATTATGATACTTACAATTCAAGCACATGCGTTGCAAAGAAAGCACTCCTTTTTTTTGAAAGTCTGTTAAAATAGAAAAGAGACTATTCCATAAATCCAATTGATTTTGATCTGTAAAACTGTCAATTGTTGTTTTTAAACTATTTGAGAATAAAGCCACTTTTTCAGCGACTTCTTTTCCTTTTTCTGAAAGAGAGATCGAATAACTTCTACTGTCCGTTTCGTTTCTTAATTTTTCAATCAACCCCTTTTGTTCTAAAACACGAACAGCATCACTAATTGTTGCTTTGGTCAAATTAAACTCTCTTGCTAAATTGCTTACTTTATTGAGTTGCAAATCATGAGTTTGAATAAAAATGAGGATTTGTATTTGAATGGGACTTAGGCCAAATGCTTTGGTTTGTTGCCATAACAAAACGCGAAAAACCTCAGAGATTTTCTCTAAAGAAACTACAATTTTACTTGAAAGATTTACATTTTGTTCCTCTAGCCCAAATACCGAATGCTCCATTATTCATCATTTTTTAATAAAGATAAGAATATTCAACTTCCTGCTTTGATAAGATTAATAACGCTGGATCAAATAAATGAATCCAGCGTTACTTATTAACCTGAATTCGGTTTTAATTTAGTACAAGTTTTTTACTCCCCTTGATTTCTTCCGTTACCTTATCCAATATATTTAGAATATAAATACCATCTGCACCAATATCAGACAATGGAATTGTTTGAATAGGAGAATCTAAATCTACACTTAAAACCTCTTCACCAATTAGGTTGGTAATTTGAACTTCATATGATCCAAAATCAAAATCAGCACTCATATCCAAAGTAAGTTGTGTTGAAGCAGGATTGGGATAAACTTTCACATCATAAGGAGCTATTAAACCTAACCCACTTTCTGAAGACACATTTATAATAAGTGTGTCACAGGTATAATCACCAACGTCATATGGCAGGCTTAAATCTCCAGAAGCAATTGAAAACACTTCGTAAACGCCTAACATAGGCAAATCAGGATCTGATGTGTTTACATTCATTAAGGCAGTAACTCCATCATAATTAAAATCCGTTTGATTATTCATTCGGTTTAATGGTACAACACATGAAATAACATGATCATCCCAAATAACATTAAACCCTGGGCTGTCCATATACATTGGCATCCCTGGATTTGTTGGAGGTAATATGCTGAATTCATCAGTCGCCTTTACCGCCAAACCTCCTGGCACATCTGGATTTGACTCTAGAATTACCCAATGAGAATGCCATACCACTCCATCATTTGCATAATCGGCATCTAGATTTTCATCCCATAACGGCGTATCATCAAAATCTGGGTGAGATGTAATTGCCAATGCAATTATACCATCTGTAGCTCCAAATCCAACATCCGTAGCAACTAATGTAGTTGGAATAACGTAGCCCAAAACAGGAGCGCCATCCAATTCACCGATTGCAGTTGGAACCGAATCACCAGCCATTCCCTCAACTTCAATTTTAAACACAAGTGCATTTAAAGTTTTATCCTCTTCCACTCTCACATCTGTGATTGAGAAATTTTGTGCAATACTGGTTATACCAGTTAAAAGCATTACTGTAATTAATTTTAATTTCATTTTTCGTGTTTTTAAAAGGAGTCCTAATTCAGAAAACAAATTAGGACTCCTAACTTTTAAGATTAAAAAAAAGGACTAACCTTTTACATCTGCCATAGAAGCCCCAAAATTCAAGTGCAGTACATTTTTACTTGGCGTTAGTAATGCAGGCACAGATTCAACCCCAGCTCCTTCTGCTTCTTCAATACGGTTGCTTGATTCTCCAAGATGAACAACTTCAACATTTTCAGCACCTAACAAGCTGATTATTTCATGTTCAGCACTAATGCAAACTGGACACCCTGCATGATAAAAAATTGATTTACTCATAATTAAATAGATTATATTGATTTGACAAAATCGTCAATGCAAATATAGTTAGGATTCCTAATTATAAATAATTATTCTTGTATTTTTTTTAATATCCTTAACGAACCCAACTATTTATATCAATTTTATCTATTTTTATACCGCATGCAGCATTTGAAAAAATATGGGGCCATACTCATCTTAATAATGGTCTTTCCTATCGCTCGATTTATTGCGAATAATCTTGTTTTAGAAGCAAGTGATGATATTTATACATATATCCCTCAAGAAAGTGATTTTATCATTGAAATAAATACTAAAAACTTTATTTCAGAAATTGGATACCGCCGTTTGTTTGAGGAAAACTATTTTATGGATAAGGTATATCCGACTGAAGAAGGAGAAAAACCTGAAGAGAAATATGTAGATTCAGGTATTAACTTCTTTAGTAAAGTTGTTTTATTTAGAGAGCAATGGGCGGATGAAAGTATCTGGCTGGCTTTAGTTCAGTATAATGATGCTGAAAAGGTTAAAAAATATATAACGGACCAAATTCCTAATGCGCGTTTTGAATATGACAATGAATATATGGTCATTCAACTTTCCCCTTCTTCTAGTCAAGAGAATTTAGATGAGCATCTGAAAAAAATTAGCAATAAAGAAGTAAAAGGATTTACAGAGCGTGTTAATCTTAAAGCGATTTTTAGCCCTGACAATGAAATCAATTGTTACATTATCCCTAAAAGAACCCCACACAACCAGTTAATTGAAGGTTATTTATCTTTTAATTTTTTAACCGATCATATTGCTGTAGAAGGATCATTTACACCAGTACCTGGATTTAATGATACAGCACCAATAGCATACGCCATAAATGATGACAAGGCACTAAGCATGCGAAGTTCATTGAACTTATTTAATAGCATTTATTGGTTTTCTCAGGAGAAAATTGAAAACGTACCAGAATACGCCCAATTAGCATTTGACTATGACGGAGCAGAAATGTTTTTGGTGCATAGAAATCAGGGATACTCAACACCATTCAAAAGTTTTCCTAATGCTGACTTACATTTCGACATTATTGGACAAGACATTTGGGATAGCTTTTTTGATTCCTTAAAAGTTGCAGACGGAATAACGATTGATACATCCAAGCATTTAATTACCACAGTTGAAGGAGCATCAATTCAATATGTGCGCGGTGACAACACCTTTGAACTAACACAAAACGGTATCAACTTAAGTCCGTCAGCAGAGAAACAGCTCTACTTTGATTTACAGTTAAAATTAGATCCAATGCTAGACAAAGTAGTTTTCAAAGTAGATCCAGAAAACCCTCCTAGTACTTTAGAACAGAGTATAGGAATTGGAGTTGGCTATAGCATGATTGAAAGTATTCGAGAAGTCGCAAAAATGGAATCTGTAGTATTTCAAATTACAGGTACGGATGATGATTTAGTAAAAGCTAGCGGCCGAATTGATATGAAAGAAAAGAATGGTCATTCAATGGTTGAAAGTCTTTCTTTTGGTCATGGTGCAATTCTATTCTTAACTGACTATTTCTGATTGAAAAATGAGGATTAAAAGGCCTCTCCAATTGTTACATAAAACTGAATTCCTTCATAACTTCTGGCTACATCTAAACGTACATGACTCATCTGTTTTTTACTCAATTGGAATCTTAAACCTCCGCCATAAGACCAAAGTTTACGGTTTGTAAATGATTCGCCATAAGTATTTCCAACAGAACCTATCGAAGAAAATGCTGCTCCCCGAAAACGCTTATAAATTGGAAAGCGATATTCTACTTGCAACATGCTAATGTTCTTATCTAAAAAGCGCCGATCATTAAATCCACGTCCTCGTTTACCTGAAGAGAAATAATAATAATTATAAAATGGTGAATCACCAATTGTTGCCCCAGTATAAAAATTAGAAGCAATGGTGTGTTTATCCTTTATTGTATAGTAATGCTTAAAGTCAAATTGAATCAAACTATAATCAAAGTCAGCACCTGTGAATTTACCAGAGCTTTCAGCAATTAAGGTTGCAAAGATTCCTTTTCGCGGATAAAAAATATCGTCTCGAGAATCATAAGAAGTACTCAAACCAATTGTACTTGTTATTCCCCCTCCTTGTGCTCCTGTAGGATTATTTGCCGTTAATAAAGAATCCATTCGCGGAACATCAAAATAATCAAATCGATATTGCACACCTATCAATAAAGGGTCAGTTACACGATAAGAAACCGTACTTAACAATCTTGGAAAATTAGCATCATAGGTTTCTAGATCCTCGGCTTTTGAGTCGATTCCAATTCCGTAATAATTGAAAAAATAACGGAAATACCCAATCTCACCATTTACCTTCCAATTTTGTTTTAGATACAACTCATATGGTAGAAAAAACAAAATTTGCTTTTTTAAAGTATATGCACCACCTAAACTAATTTGAGATTTACGCCAAGCTTTTTCTTTCCCCGCATTAAAAACAAGCAGGCCTGCAGCTCCAAAGGATAAACTTGTTTCAGGCAAATAAAACATAATCGGAAATCCCGAAATACTTAAATCATCTTTTGAGTTATATGCCGTTGTGTCCGTCACCGTTGAATCGGATTGTCCAAACGCAGCATATCCAACCCCGTAAAATACGAGAATTAGAGTAATGAGTTTTTGCATAGTTTAATTAGTAGGTTTGCGCGAAGATTCCTTACAATTTTTACACAAAAAATTATCCGTTTGATTTTATTGAAATAAAAAAGGTATTCTTTAAGTTCAATTATTTTGTAATGTTTCCTATTTATCTTTGTCTAACGCCATAATTATAAATACAATCATTTTGATATGCGAATCTTTCAAATTCTATTTTTAACCTTGCTACTTACAAATAGCTGTGCAGATTTACGGACTAAAGCTGCAAAGAAAAATACTGACGAAGCAAAAGCAAAGCGGCTGTTAAAAGAAATGGGTGCAGCACATGGCATCCAAAACTGGGATAAGATGGCTACTTATACTGTCGAATTTGAAGATCAGTTCTATGGAAAAATTGGTAAAAAGGCGAATCCTTATTCAGATTCGTTAACCACCTTTGAATTGAGCTATGTTCAAAAGTCATTTGATGGTCGCATGTCTTTTACTAGCGGGGAACATTCTGGAAAAACGTGGGGAATACAATCTTGGAATACCTATGAGTTTAATGAAAGCGGTGAAGCCGTTTTTGTTAAAAATGAAGATGCTTATTTTTGGGTTCCGACCTATCAATATTTTATCGAATTCCCGTTAAGAATTCAGGAAGCAACAGCAGTTAACTATGCAGGAGAACAAACTATAAACGGTAAAGTATGTGAGGGTATTTTAGCCTCATGGGAAACCACCAAACCTCAAAAAAAGATCGATCAATATTTAATTTGGATTGATAAAGACACGAAGCGCATTTGCAAACTGGAATATACAATTAGAGAGGTCATGTCATTTATAAAAGGGGCGGTCTATTTTAATGACTATGTCGATTATAATGGTATTCTTTTACCCTCTAGTTTGCCAGTGGAATCTAACCTAGTAAAAAATGGATACATGCACATTATGCGCATCAAGAGTTTCCGACCGGATATTTATGGTATTGAAGAATTGCGTCCTAATCAAGAATTAAAAACAATTGGGGATGAAAAGCCTTAGGCTTGCATGCTCGTTACAGTAAACAATCAATTCACTAAATAAACATCTCCATCCTCAACGCAGGTTACTTTATCAAACGCCACTTTCGCTTCATCCAAAATAGATTTTGTGTCCTTATATCTTGACGAGAAGTGACCTAAAATTAAACGATCAACTTTGGCTAGTTTGGCAATATTTGCTGCATCTTCCGCAGTAGAATGTCCTGTTGCTTTGGCACGATCAGTATGCGCTTTAGTAAACGTGGCTTCGTGGTAAAGTAAACTTGCTTCTTCAATCCATTCAGGTAATTTAGCAACAAAGCGTGTATCTGTACAATAGGCATAAGAAGCACTTTTTTCAATTCCGTGCGTTACCTCTGCATTCAAAATTGTACCATCCTCTCTAACAACGTCCTCTCCTCTACGTGCAGTCAATATTTCCTCTAATGATAAACCGTATTCCTTTATCTTATCCTTGTTCATTTTTGGTGGACGCGGTTTTTCTTGAAACAAAAATCCATGACATTTTACACGGTGCTTTAATGGAAAAGCATAAATTTCAATTGAGTTATCTTCAAAAACCAGTTCTTTTTCTTTACAAGAAACAACTGTAAATTCTAAATCAAAACTTAAATAAACTTGCGATAATTTAAACTGATGCCGCACAATTTCTTCTAAACCGTCTGGTCCAAAAATTCTTAGCTTATTCGTTCTTCCTAATAAACTCATGGAAGAAATCAAACCAAAAATTCCTAAAAAGTGATCTCCATGTAAATGCGAAATAAAGATGTATTGAATGCGCTGAAATTTGACTTTGAATCTGCGCAATTGCAACTGTGTTCCTTCACCGCAGTCAATTAAAATTCGGCGTTCATTAATATTAAGATGTTGTGAAGTAACGCCTCTGCCCAAAATTGGCACGGCTGATCCAGATCCTAATATGGTTAAGTTTATTGGCATTATTAATTCGTTACGAATTTACACACAGGTTGAGTAATGTACGACTTTAAGATAAAAACTAATTCATCTTATTAAAGCCCACCTAAACACATAGCTCTGATTCTCGAATGAATTTATCGAGATTTATGCCAAGCTCACTACTTTACTCTTACATTCCTCCAGGCAATCCACCACCGCGCATTCCTTTCATTTGACGCATCATGTTAGCCATATTCTTTTTATTGGACATCATGTGCATCACCTTCTTAGTCTCACTAAATTGTTTAATCAATTTATTTACTTCTTGGATAGAAGTACCTGACCCTGCTGCAATTCTTTTCTTTCTAGAACCATTTAATAAAGATGGCTCTGCTCTTTCTTTAGGTGTCATTGATTGGATAATAGCTTCAATTCCTTTAAAGGCATCATCATCCACTTCAACATTTTTCATGGCTTTTCCCATACCAGGAATCATCCCCATCAAATCTTTAACATTACCCATTTTTTTGATTTGTTGTAATTGACTATAGAAGTCATCAAAATCAAATTTATTTTGAGCCTTTTTCTTTTGGAGTTTTTTAGCTTCCTTTTCGTCGCATTGTTCCTGTGCTTTTTCAACTACGGATACAACATCCCCCATTCCAAGAATACGGTCTGCCATACGTTTTGGATAAAAAACATCCAAAGCGTCCATTTTTTCACCAGTACCGACAAATTTAATGGGCTTATTTACAACCGATTTAATCGACAATGCTGCCCCACCTCTTGTATCACCATCTAACTTTGTTAAAATAACACCGTCAAAATCAATTCTTTCATCAAAAGTTCTTGCTGTGTTTACAGCATCCTGTCCTGTCATTGAATCAACAACAAACAACGTCTCAGTAGGATTAATTGCGTTTTTAACATCCGCAATCTCATTCATCATTTGCTCATCAACAGCTAAACGACCCGCAGTATCAATAATTACAACATTAAATCCGTTGCTTTTTGCATGTGCAATAGCTGCTTGCGCAATTTTTACAGGATTTTTTTCTTCTCTATTAGAATAAACCTCAACTCCTAATTGCTCTCCTAAGACATGCAATTGGTCAATTGCAGCTGGACGATAAACATCACAAGCTACAAGTAATGGGTTTTTTCGTTGTTTAGTTTTGAGCCAATTGGCTAATTTTCCAGAAAAAGTTGTTTTACCTGATCCTTGCAGTCCAGACATTAAAATAACTCCAGGACTTCCTTTAAAATCAATATCAGACTGCTCACCTCCCATTAATTCAACCAACTGTTCATGACATATTTTTGTCAATAATTGGCCTGGAGAAATAGTTGTTAATACATTTCGTCCAATGGCAGTTTCCTTAACCGTTTTTGTAAATTCCTTCGCAGTTTTATAACTAACATCCGCGTCTAGCAATGCTCTACGCACTTCTTTCAGCGTTTCTGCAACGTTTATTTCAGTAATCTGTCCATGCCCTTTTAAAACTTTAAAGGCTCTGTCAAATTTCTCGGTTAAATTCTCAAACATCTTTTTAACTTTATTTTTGGAAAAGCAAAGATAAGAATTTTATAACGGGTTTTAAAACCTGAGATCGATTATTCCAATTGCTTAAATCGAATTAAATTAAAGATGGATATTGAGAAACAATTATCAAGAGAAACCTCACGCAGTAACTGGAACAAAGTAATTGCCTATGTTGGCGAAGATGAAGAACGCTTTGCAGAGTTGATTCGAATCTTTTTTACAGGTCAGCAAAAAACCATAATTGGCGCCAGTCAAGCCGTTGGCGTTATTTCAGAAAAACAACCTCGTTTAATTAAACCTTATGTTGTTGATTTAATTGGTTATTTAAAATCAAACCCTATAGATGCGGTTAAACGAAATACTATGCGCATCTTTCAGTTTATAGATATTCCAGAAGAAATTGAAGGAGATTTATTTGACATAGCCATGAACTACATTAAAAGCATTGAAACTGCAATTGCAATCAAAGCTTTTTCAATGACTTCTTTGCGAAAAATCTGCCAAAAGTATCCTGAATTAACGCAAGAAGTCATTTTCCAGATTGAAATATTAGTCAAAGAACAAGTTTCTGCTGGCTTGACAAGCAGAGGCCAACATGAACTTGTAAAGTTGAATACGATTTTAGAAAAATCTACGCAGTCTTAGCAACTCGCAAACTTGTATTTACTTGTCTTTTCAAGTTGTTCCCCACCTCTTGTCTTCCATTATAACGCAAAGACATTGACTCTGCATATGCTCCGCAAGAACGAATAGTCAAAATGTCTCCCCTTTTTAACTCTGGTAAAATTACACCCGTGCCAAAACTATCGCTAGATTCACATATTGGCCCAACAATATCATAAGCTAATTCGCTAAACATTTCCTCAACATGGTTAAATTTTTCAATTTTATGCTTTGCACCATACAATGCTGGCCGCATTAATTCTGTCATACCTGCATCAAGTACGGCAAAGTTTTTATCATTTGATTTTTTAACGTAAAGCACTTTTGTACGCAAGCTACCGCATTGCGCTACAATTGATCGACCAAGTTCAAAGTGAATAGGCACATTTAACTTGCGTAATCCCCATCTAAAGGTATCAAAATAGTCTTCAAATGCAGGGATAATTCCTTGATCAGGATCTTCATAATTGACGCCTAATCCTCCTCCAACATTTAAATACTCTAATTTTCCAATTGTATTTTCAAATTGAGGTACTATTTCGTTAATCCGTTCACACAACTGTTCAAAAACATTCATTTCTGTTATTTGTGAACCAATATGAAAATGTAGCCCCACAATATTAATATGGTTTAAGGTTGGCATCAACGTAACCAATTCAGCAAATTCTAGTACTGTTAATCCGAATTTATTTTCTGATAATCCGGTCGAAATTTTCTCATGTGTTAACGCATTAACATTAGGATTAAGGCGCAATGCCACACGAGGAACATAATTCATTGCCTCAGCCATTTCATTAATAACCAAAATCTCCTCTAGGCTCTCGCAATGAATCATACCAATTCGATTAGTCAATGCAATTGCAATTTCATCATCTGTTTTTCCAACCCCTGCAAAAGCAATTGACTTTGGACAAAAACCAGCTTTAATTGACGCTTCAATCTCCCATCCACTCACACAATCCGATCCTAAACCTTTTGCTGCTATCTTTTCTAGTATCTTCTTATTGTTATTGGCCTTTACTGCATAATGAATATGGAAGTTGTCTGATTTCGTGCTATTTAGCACGGCGTTCAACGTATCTTCTAAAACGTTCAGGTCATAAAAATAAAAAGGTGTATTTTCCATTATTATCAATTTTTTTTATCAAATTTAAGATATAAGTCAATATGATTGTTATTTTAATTATATTTGTATTATATTTTTAACGTTTTGTTTTATTTTTAACATGGATAGACTCAGTAAAGTTATCGAACGGTTGATTAATCAATCTCCATTTATTCAAGAGGCCATTTCAGAAGGTTTAATTAACATCAGCTCATTGGCACGAAAGTTAAACCCTGAAATTTCGAAAGTAACAGGTAAAGAAGTTTCAGACAGTGCTATTATTATGGCAATAAAAAGAATGCCACCTGGTACGAATCAAAAAATAGAACGGCGCATTAAAAACTTTATGGCTGACTTAGGCGACTTAATTGTACGAAGCAATTTAGTAAAAAGTACCTTTAATAATTACGTTGGCATATCACAAGATCAAGCCAAGTTCTTAACTCAAATTAAAGACATAAGTGACAATTTTTACACCGTATCAAGAGGAGTCGCTGAAACCACCATTATTACGAATGAACAGTTTAAGGGGCAAATAACTAGCATTTTTAATCAATCGCAACTTATTTCTGAATCATCAGACCTTTCATCAATCACCATGAAATTACCCCCCGTTAATTCTGAAATTTCAGGTGTATATTATTATCTACTCAAGAAATTAGCTTGGGAAGGAATTAATTTAGCAGAGGTTATTTCAACTACGAATGAGTTTACTATTGTTGTAGATACGAAAATAGTTAGCAAGGCGTTTACGGTACTAATGGACTTGAAAACCGAAACTCTTAATTAGATTATTCAATTTTCGGTTCATTTTAACATACTTTAAATTCGCAAGAACTTGATAATTCTTTATATTTGGGGGCTATCTACATGAGCGAGAACGAAAAGATTGATATCAGCATAGTTGTCCCGTTGTATAACGAGGATGAATCACTTCCAGAATTACATGATTGGATTGTTAAAGTAATGACCGAAAATGCATTCACTTACGAAATTGTATTTGTGAATGATGGCAGTACTGATCAATCTTGGGAATGTATTGAAAAACTACAAGAAAAAAACACCTTTGTTAGAGGGATTAAATTTCAACGTAATTACGGTAAATCTGCTGCTTTACATGTTGGTTTTCAAACCACCAAAGGAGATGTTGTCATAACCATGGATGCTGACTTGCAAGATAGTCCTGATGAAATTCCTGAGTTATACCGTATGATTACTGAGGACAAATTTGACTTAGTTTCAGGTTGGAAGAAAAAAAGGTATGATCCTTTGTCAAAAACAATTCCAACAAAAATATACAATGGTGTAAACCGCATGATGAGTGGCATTAAACTGCACGACATGAATTGCGGATTGAAGGCTTATAGAAAAGAGGTTGTTAAATCTATTGAAATTTTTGGAGAAATGCACCGCTATATTCCAGTTATTGCAAAAGCTGCAGGCTTTGGTAAAATTGGCGAAAAGGTTGTGATACACCAAGAACGAAAATATGGTGTAACAAAATTTGGCTTGAACCGATTTGTAAATGGATTTTTGGATATGTTTACCATCACATTCATTACTCGATTTGGCAAAAAACCTATGCACTTCTTCGGTTTAATAGGTTCACTTTTCTTTTTCTTAGGTGTTTGTTTAACAATTTGGCTAGGGATATTTAAACTTTTCATTGATACTGATTCGCGTTTAATTGCTGATAGAGCCGAGTTCTATCTGGCGCTCACTTTTATGATTTTAGGTACTCAATTGTTCTTGGCTGGTTTCATTGCCGAATTAATTGGAAGAAATTCGACCACGCGAAATAATTATTTGATTGAAAAAGAAATTTAATCTTGAGCAGTTCAGCCAATACCTCTGAGAAAATAATTATTATCTCACCCGCTTTTCCTTACCGCGGTGGAATTGCTGCCACTACTGATCGCCTTGCAAAAGAATACACTAACAGAGGTGAAGAGGTTGAAATTTGGACGTATAAAATGCTTTATCCTAAAGTTATTTTCCCTGGAAAAAGTCAATATTTAGACTTAACAAAGCACAAAGCGCCAGAGGGCATCACTATTCACCGCAAAATATCTTCTGTTAATCCATTTAACTGGATTAAAGTAGGACGTCAATTGAAAAAGGCCAATGCAAAAAAAGTAATTATAAGATATTGGTTGCCCTTTTTAGGTCCATGCTTAGGTTCTATCGTTCGTTTCGCTAAAAACAGTAAGACCAAATTCGTAGGCTTAATAGACAATGTTTCACCACACGAATCTAGATTTGGAGATAAGAGCCTTTCTAAATATTTCTACAAAAAATTGGATGGTTTTTTAGTCATGTCAAAAAAAGGAATTCAAGAACTACAGGATAAATTTCAAATTAAAAATAAGATTACTTACTCGCCACATCCACTTTTTGACATTTATGGCAAACCTATGGACAAAACGGAAGCATGCGCGCAACTGAGCCTTGATCCTAACCTCAACTATATTTTGTCATTTGGGCTTGTCAGAAAATATAAAGGAGTAGACCTTTTAATTAAAGCCTTCAAAGATTTTTCTGCAATACATCCCAATCACCGCTTATTAATTGTTGGTGAATGTTATGATGATTGGTCAAACTACCAAACAGTAATTGATGAACTTAATTTGAATGAGAAAATAATTCGGTTTGATCTATTCATTCCAGACAATGAAGTTAAATTCTATTTTTCTGCTGCCGATTTTCTAGCATTGACTTATCGCACAGCAACACAAAGTGGAGTTACGCAAATTGCATATTCAATGGAATTACCAATTCTAGTAACCAATGTGGGAGATTTAGCAACCATGGTTAAAGATGGTATTGTTGGTCGAGTTGTTCCTCCAGGAAATAATGACGCTATTATTGATGCCATGGCGCAAATGTCAACCCCTAACCAATTAGAAGCATATAAAAAAGGAATCACGCTAGAGAAAAAACGATTTGAATGGTCTGTTTTATGTGATAATCTAGATCAACTTTAACCCAATTACAGGGAATTCTTTAACTTTAAGACAATTAAAAAAAACACATGATTGTACGTAGTAAAGCTCCTTTTAGATTGGGTTTGGCCGGAGGCGGTACAGATGTAAGTCCTTATTCAGATGAATATGGAGGAGCAATTCTAAATGCAACCGTAAATTTATATGCGCACACGACCTTAATTCCTCGAACTGACGGGAAAATCATACTCAGAGCAACAGATTTAGATAAAGAATTTACGCTAGACGCAACAAATGAATTAGAAATTAATGGCGAGCTAGATTTACAAAAAGGCGTTTACAATCGAATAGTAAAAGCTTTCACAAACAAACCACTCTCATTTGAGCTAACCACAAAAATGGATGTGCCTTCAGGTTCTGGATTAGGAACCTCTTCCACATTAGTAGTTTCAATTTTAGGCGCATTTATAGAATGGCTGCAGCTTGATTTAACAGCATATGAAATTGCACGCCTAGCCTTTTCAATAGAAAGAGAAGATTTAAACATGGCAGGTGGTAAACAAGACCAGTATGCTGCAGTATTTGGAGGAATTAACTTTTTAGAGTTTGGTGCCAATAATGATGTTATTGTTCACCCCTTAGATATTAGCAAGGCTTTGGTGAATGAATTAGAGGTTAACCTCTTGCTTTTTTATACAAAAACAAGCAGAGAGTCTTCTAAAATAATTTTGATTCAAGCCGAAAATGTTCAAAAAAAGCAATCAAAACCAATAAATGCAATGCATTTGCTAAAAGAACAAGCATTTGCAATGAAAGACGCATTAATAAATGGGGATTTAAAAGCTATAGGACAAATATTAAATACAAGTTGGCATCATAAAAAAATGATGGCAGATGGTATTTCAAATCCTGTTATTGACACCATATACAACACCGCCATGGAAGCTGGGGCTGTAGGAGGAAAAATATCAGGTGCTGGTGGTGGTGGATTTATGATTTTTTATGTCAATGATGCTGACCGCTCAACTGTTATCAAACAATTGCACACCTTTAATGGTGAAATTAAGCACTTTGAATTTTGTTTTGCAGGATTAACAACTTGGACTATTCATGAATAAGGAACACCAAATAAATGAAGCCATAGTATTAGCAGGTGGGCTTGGCACTCGTTTGCGAGATGTAATTGGTGAGTTCCCTAAACCTCTTGCTCCTATTAATAATTCCCCTTTCTTAAAATACCTTTTAGATTATTTAAATCATAATGGGATACAAAAAGTAATACTTGCTGTTGGTTATAAATGGGAATTGATTCAAGAACAGTTTGGAGACAACTACAAAAATATTTCGCTCATATACTCTGTTGAGGAAACACGTCTTGGTACTGGTGGAGCAATTAAATTAGCTTTACAAAAAACAACTGGAAATAACTGCTTTGTTTTAAATGGCGACACCCTTTTTAATGTTCCGCTAAAAGAAATTGCAAACGAGCACCTCAAAAAAAACGCCGAGTGCACTATAGCACTTAAACAGGTTAAAGATGGCAGTCGTTACGGGAGTATCACTATAAGCGAATCAGGAACCATTGAAGCCTTCAATGAAAAACAAGCAGGAATTAAAGCGATAATTAATGGAGGTGTTTATTGTCTCTCCAAAAATGCTTTGAATGATTTTGATGCGAATACTCAATTCTCATTTGAATCAGAATACCTGACAAACAACGCCGGGAATAATAGGTTATATGGAAATATTTTTGACGCTTATTTTAAAGACATTGGAATCCCAACTGATTACTATCAATTTGAGAACGATTTAAAAACAGGACAAATAAAACAATACAATATGCCCGACAAAAAAATTAAAATTGATTCTACTTGGACATTGTTCTTAGATCGTGATGGAGTCATCAATGAACGGTTAATTGATGACTATGTTAAACAACTGAACGAGCTGCGCATTATTGATAAAGTGCCACAAGCCGTGCAGCGTTTTTCCGAATTGTTTGGTAGAATTGTAGTGGTTACAAATCAGCAAGGCATTGGTCGGGGAATGATGACAGCAGATGATCTTTCACTAATTCACGGCTTTATTGAAGAAGTAATTAAAACCGCTGGCGGTAGAATTGACAAATTTTATTTTGCACCACAATTAAGAAGCGAGAACAGTAATTATAGAAAACCAGGAACAGGAATGGGACTTCAAGCAAAACTTGATTACCCTGAAATTGACTTTAATAAATCGATAATGGTAGGAGATTCTGAGAGCGATATTGAGTTTGGTATGAAATTGGGAATGAAAACAGTGATGTTAAAAAATACTCGTAACGTATCGACGAAAGCTGATTATATTTTTGAAAATTTGTATCAGGTTTCACAAGAACTAATTCATTAAGATGAACGGAACATTAAAATACTTTATCCTGCTATTCACTTTTGCATCAATTGGTGCCTTTTCACAAGTGAACCAAAAGGACGCTCAAGGACGTAAACAAGGGGTTTGGAAGAAGCCCTATGAAACCAGCACGGCTTTTGTTTATGTAGGTCAATTCAAAGATGATAAACCTGTAGGAAAGTTTGTTTATTTCTACGAATCTGGTAAAACAAAAATCATTATGGATTTTTGGAATGACGGAAAGACAAGTTATGCCAAAATGTATCATGAGTCTGGATATTTAATGGCACGTGGAAAATATATCGACAAGGAAAAAGATAGTACTTGGGTGCAATATGATGACCGCGGAATCAT
>CAKZPK010000241.1 GCA_937139035.1 uncultured Crocinitomix sp.
TGACCCTGAACAATATGCCACTGAATTTGAAGAGGCATATGCCAATTATCCAATTATTCCAAAAGGATTATTAGAAGGAGTAGCTTTTGCTCAAACTCGAATTCAACATATTGAAGGAAATAATGTAGGTTGTTCTGGTATTCCGCAGGTGAGTGGGGTAATGGGCTTAACATCTGATGGAAAAGGATATTTTAATAATAACCTAACTTATATTTCAGGATTGTCCGGCTATACGGTTAATGATATTAAAACCAAACCTGAGATTAATATTATGGCATATGCGAAAGTGTATGCACGAATAATGGAAAGAAAATCAATTGCGACTGAGGATTTTCTAGGGCATGATCAAATTTTAAAAACCTTATCTGAAATTCCTTGGGATAAAAACGCAGCAAGTGATTTTGCATTAAGTTGTTTTACATATGAAGTATTTCAATTTTTAAACAATGAAACATATCAATTGCTTTTTGCTTTACCCGAGCGCGAAATAGATTTAGCGGAAATTTATGGTGCCGAAAACTATGGCATATTATCAAGCCAATCCGTTTTTATTTCAACTAAAGAAGTGTTGGATGATGGGTTGCGAAAATTCAAAAAAATGAATCGGTCTGATGAATATGGACCTGCAATTTGGAATGCAGCTCCGGCATGTAATTTTAGTTCGCGTGGTGGTGTTTCAATTTCTGCGGTAACAGTGCATACTATTCAAGGTTCATATGCTGGTGCAATTTCATGGTCGCAAAATTGTGTTTCCAATGTTTCTTATCACTATGTTGCACGTTCTTCTGATGGACAAATAACTCAAATGGTGGAGGAAGCTGATAAGGCTTGGCATGTAGGTTCTGAAAATCCTTACACAATAGGAATAGAGCATGAGGGGTATGTAGATGATCCAGTTTGGTATACAGAGGCTATGTATGAAGGTTCGGCAAACCTTGTTCGTGATATTACAGAAAGTGGTTATGGAATAAACCCTTTACGAACCTATAAAGGAGTTGCTACAGCAGGAACTTTAACATTGGGCGCCTGCACAAAAATAAAAGGGCATCAACATTTTCCTGGAGCTTCACATACTGATCCGGGTATCAATTGGAATTGGGAACATTATTATCAATTAATCAATGATGATCCGGAGGTAACTGTTTATACAACTGCAACTGGTGTCATATTTGATTCGGGTGGAGCAGCAGATAATTATGAAGATGATGAGCGTCTTTTATTTCTAATTCAACCTGCAGATGCTGCTTCAATTACATTGAATGTGGTAAGTTTTAGTTTAGAGTTGGACTGGGACTTTATGTATATCTATGATGGAGAGGATTTAGACGCGCCGTTAATTGGGGTGTATACTGGAGAGGAAATAGATGATATAATTACATCATCAGGCGGGAGTATATTACTTGAGTTTAGATCAGATTGTAATACAACTGATTCTGGTTGGGAAATTGAATGGACCAGTATTGAAGGTACTGGAGATGGTGATGAATTGGCGCCTTATACAGAGGTTGTTTTGGAGGATGATTGGTATACTATGGATTTTCTAGCTTCGTTTACAGATTTAGATGATACTGGAGGTTCGGGAGTTGATCATCAGTTTTATCAAGTAATAGATCATAATGGAGCTGAATGGCGAGCAAATTATAATCGCGGATTTTTCTCGGATAATTTTGATGATGTTATTCATCCAGATTGGACTACTGAAACTGGAACTTGGGTGATTTCTGCAAGTACTTTACAACAAACGGATGAAGGACTATATAACACGAATATTCACGCCGAGTTAAATCAAGATGATGCGGATAGTTATTTATATCATTGGGCTGGCAGAATAAGTGGAATTGGAGATGATAAGCGGGCAGGACTGCATTTCATGTGTGATGATCCAACTTTATTGAATAGAGGAAATTCATATTTTGTTTGGTTTAGAGAAGATGATGACAAAATTCAAATTTATAAAGTGGTAGATGATGAATTTACACTTTCAAATGAAGTAGATTTTGCCTTTAGTGCAGATACATGGTATGATTTTAAAACTGTTTTTGATAAAACCTCAGGTGAAATTCATATTTGGGTGAATAATGTGCATACACTTTCTTGGACAGATGATGCGCCTCATATGGATGGGAATTCAGTTTCATTTCGTTCAGGCAGTTCTGTGTACAATGTGAACAATTTTAAGGTGTACAAAAACCGTGTTGATGAAGGACTTATTTTAGTTGGAGCAGATGGAGATGCGCGTTATCAAAATGAAGACCCGTACACACCAGCTGCAAAAATCAAGTCTATTATTATTGACTCCGCTTTAAATATTTCAACTATTGCTTCGCAACTGGCGGATATTGATTGGACACCACCTTTAACAATTCCATATATAAATGATGGAGAGGATGCCGATATTGAAACTACAACCTCTAATACAGAGCTTTCTGCAAATTGGGGCGAATCAACCGATCCTAATTCTGGTTTAGCGCGTTATTGGTACGCTATTGGAACTTCTAGTGGCGCAACAGATGTGGTTCCTTGGACGGACAATTGGTATGCCGACACTGTTAAGCATACCGGATTGTCTTTGACATTAGGAGAGACCTATTACTTTTCCGTGGCGTCAGAAAATGGAGCTGGATTAATATCTGATACGGTTTATTCTAATGGTCAACTATTGATAGAGCCAACAGAAGAACCTGTGGCTGCTTTTATTACTGACCATACTAACCTTTGTGGTTTAGATTCTATTCAATTAGAGAATGGAAGTACTGATGCTTTAACTTATGAATGGTTTATTCCAGATGGAACACCTTCTTATTCAACAGAGGTAAACCCTTATGTACAATTTCCTATTTCTGGTATTTATACAGTAACATTAGTTGCAACAGGCCCTGGAGGAGAAGATACATTAATGCAAAATATTTTTGTTGATTTGGATGCGCCTCCAACAGCGTTGTTTGAGCCAAGTATTTATGTCGTTTTATTGGATGATGGTTTGGTGACATTCGAAAACAACTCTCTAAATGCAGACGGTTATTATTGGACATTTGGAGATGGAGGTTCTTCTATAGATGAGTCGCCTTGGCATACTTATGAGGCTGTTGGGGACTTCTTAGTGTCGCTCATAGCCATTAATGGAGATTGTCCAAATGATACAAGTTCTACAATTATTAAAGTGCGTGAGGCAGATGGAATTTCGGAGTTAGATGCATTTTCGATTTCGGTTTACCCAAATCCTGCGATTGATCAAGTTCAAATAAATGCATCTGTTACTAGTAATGAGAACTTCTCAATTGTGTTATATGATGCACAAGGGCGCCAAGTTCTTAATGAAATGAATATGAATTTTGCCGGAAATAATACAATTTCAGTAGCGCACCTTGCAAAAGGAGTGTATCATATTGAATTATTGATTGGTGAACGCATGTTTACGCAAAAACTCGTGGTTGAATAGTCTTATTTTTTAATAAGAGAACATCAAATAACCATTGAAATTAAATTTCACGCACTCATCCTTTTTATTCTCTAAAAGCTACAATTACCGTTTATTTTTAGGTAAATTTATCTGGATTTATTCTTGAGGTTTTAGTTGAATCCTTGAATCAATCCTGATTAGCCTATGGAAGTTTAAATTAATTGATTAAACATGATGAAAAAATTATTGGTTGGTATCGCATTTATAATGATTGCTGTTCCCTCTATCGCCCAAAAAAAAGACAAGAATAAAGATTCTGAAGAAAAAAAAGAGCTCATAAATTCTGGATTAGTTTCAGGATTAAGTTGGCGTAATATTGGTCCTGCCTTAACCGCAGGTCGAATTGCTGATATGGCCGTGAACCCTAATAATCCAAATGAGTATTATTTGGCTGTTGCTTCTGGAGGTGTTTGGAAAACAACGAACCACGGAACTACATTTAATCCAATTTTTGACAATGAAAATTCTTATTCAATTGGTTGCGTAACTATTGATCCTAATCAAACAGCAACAGTTTGGGTAGGTACTGGTGAAAACAATAACCAGCGTTCAGTTGCATATGGCGACGGTGTATATAAATCGTTGGACGGAGGTAACTCATGGAAGAACATGGGGCTAAAAAACTCAGAGCATATTTCAAAAATTATTGTTGATCCACGGAATTCAAATATTGTTTATGTTGCTGCTTATGGGCCGCTTTGGTCTGCAGGTGGAGATAGAGGAGTTTATAAAACTGTTGATGGCGGTGAAAACTGGGAGTTAATTCATGCAGTTTCTGAAAATACTGGAGCAGCAGATTTAGTAATGGATCCATCTAACCCGGATATTTTATATGCGGCATTTCACCAAAGAAGACGTCACGTTTTTACTTATATAGGTGGTGGAGAAGAAAGTGCTGTATTTAAGTCTGTTGATGCTGGTAAAACTTGGGTTGAATTAACAAGCGGTTTACCTACAGGAAAAATGGGACGCGTTGGTTTGGCAATTTCTCCTGCTGACCCTAATTACGTTTATGCAATTGTTGAGGCGCAAAAAGGAGGCCAAGGATTTTATCGTTCAACTAATAAAGGAGCAAGTTGGGAAAAAAGAAGTTCATATAAAACAAGCGGTAATTACTATCAAGAGATTTATTGCGATCCAATTAACAGAGATAAAATTTTTAGTTTAAGTACGTGGTTGCATCATTCAGTTGATGGTGGAAAAACTTTTGTAGCAACTGGTGAAACAAGTAAGCATGTTGATAATCATTGTATCTGGGTAAATCCTCAAGATACGGATCATTGGATTGTTGGTTGTGATGGTGGTTTATATGAAACTTGGGATCATGCAAAAACGTGGCAGTATAAGCAGAATTTACCAATTACTCAGTTTTACAAAGTATCTGTAGATAATGATGCACCTTTTTATAATGTATATGGCGGAACGCAAGATAATAACTCATTAGGAGGTCCTTCAAGAACGATAAACAATGCAGGTATTCAAAATTCTGATTGGTATATTACAAACGGTGGTGATGGATTTGAATCACAAATAGACCCAACTGATCCTAATATTGTATATGCGCAAGCACAGTACGGATGGTTAGTTCGTTATGATAGAAAAAGTGGAGAGAAAATTGGAATTCAACCAATGCCAGGGAAAGGTGAAAAAGCGTATCGTTGGAATTGGGATGCTCCTTTGGTAATTTCAAATCACGATAATAAAACGCTTTATTTTGCAGCCAACAAAGTATTTAAAAGTACAGATAGAGGAAATACTTGGGAAACAATTTCACCAGACTTAACACGTCAACTTGATCGTAATACAATGAAGGTGATGGGAGAGGTACAATCTCCAGATGCGGTAATGAAAAATAAGTCCACTACAATTTTTGGAAATATTGTAGCAATGGATGAGTCTCCAAAAAATAAAGATTTAATATACGTAGGTACGGATGATGGATTGATTCAAGTAACTACAGATGGCGGAAGTTCATGGAATAAGAAAGACAATTTCCCTGGAGTTCCAAAAATGACTTATGTAAATATGCTTATCCCTTCTCAACATGATGAAGGAACAGTGTATGCAGCATTCAACAATCATAAAAAGGGAGATTTTAAACCTTATTTATTAAAGAGTACTGACAAAGGAAACTCTTGGACCAATATAGCAGGTAATTTGCCTGAAAGAGGTTCTGTTTACGCAATTGCAGAAGATCATGTAAATCCTGATTTATTATTTGCTGGAACTGAGTTTGGTGCGTTTTTTACGATTGATGGTGGGCAAAATTGGGTAGAACTTTCTGCTGGATTACCTACTATTGCTGTGCGTGATATTGCAATTCAAAGAAGAGAAAATGATTTGGTATTAGGAACATTCGGAAGAGGGTTTTATGTATTAGATAATTATGCTCCGTTAAGAGAATTAAATAAAGAAACAATTGACAAAGCAGCTCATATCTTTAAGATTAAAACAGCTTTAGAATATGTTGAATCTAATCCTTTAGGATTGAGAGGTACAGGTTCGCAAGGAGCGTCTCACTTTGCTACGCCTAATCCAGAGTTCGGAGCAACATTTACTTATTATTTAAAATCGGCTCCAAAATCACCAAAGAAACAACGTTGGGGTAAAGAGAAACAGGCCAAGGAAGACGGTACCGATATTGAATATCCAACCTACGAAGAGTTTGTTGCGGAAGATACTTACGAAGATGCTTATTTACTATTTATAATTAAAGACAGTAAAGGTAATGAGGTACGAAAATTAAAAACTGCTGCAAGTGAAGGGGTGAATCGTATAACTTGGAATTTACGTTACCCTAGTACTAATCCAATTCAAACAAGCGCAGGTGCAGTTGGTCGTTACAGTAATCCAGATGAAGGACCTCTTGTATTGCCAGGAACATATGGTGTTGAAATGTACTTGAGTGATAATGGCGTACTTTCAAAAGTAGCAGATTCACAATCATTTGAAGTTAAGGCGTTAGAGAATTCGTCATTGGCACGTCAGTCTGAAGAAAACATAGCCTTTAAAAGAGATTTATCTGAGTTGAGAAGAAGAATGAGAGGAACTTCTAATCAACTGAACGAAACGGATAATTCACTAAGTCATATTAAAGCGGCTATTCAGCAATATCCTGATGCTAATATCAATTGGATGAAAGAGGTAAAAGCCTTGGAGAAATTGATGCACGATATTAATCTTAGCCTTTGGGGAGATTACCACAAATCAAGCAGAGATGTTGAAACATTGCCAAGTGCTGGAGGAAGGTTAGAAACAATTGTTTATCAATGTTGGTATTCAACTTCTGATGTCACTTCAACTCAAAAAGAACAACTATCAATTGCTAAAGTTGAATACGCACAAATTCGATCTAAAGTAGATGAATTACTCATGCGCGTTGGAGAGCTTGAAAAGCAAATGAATATTGCTGGAGTTCCATACACACCTAGTCGTCCAGATTGGAAGAATGATTAGGAACGGTATTTTATCAATCTTATTAATTATTTTCCTGGTCGGTTCAGCAACTGGCCAGGATTTTAATTTTTACTCCGGTAAAAATTTATTAGGCGAAAAAATGTATGGCCTTGAAGATAAGCACGGCCTAAAAGTAACAGAGCTCAAATGGCGATCGCATTATAAATATGAGATTGAGCAGTTTGGGCAACCTCTTGGAGTTGTTTCTGAAGATGGGGAAAACTATTTCTTCATCAACATGATGGGAGAACGTGTTTCAACTTTTTCTTTTCCTGAAACCTATGTGATTGAGGATATGCGCATGCAATATGAATTTGATGTTAAAATCACTTATTACTTGAATAATGCGCATCAAAACACTTCCAATTATCGTTATTATTTGAACAAAGATTGTGCTTGCGAACCACGGCCTTATTATCCTTGTCCTCCGCGTTTTCCTATAGATACTTCAAATAGTTCCAATGCCGTTAAACAAGTGCAGCAAATGCAGTTTGTTTTGGAATTTTATACGCTTGATAGCGCACTTGCCTATGCAAATAAACTTATAAAGGAAGACGCAAACGAACCGCAGTATCATTATTATAAAGCCTGGTTGCTTGAACAGGCATTTATGATTTCTTACAACCGCTATTCTTTAGAAAATTATGAAGATGAATTTCCTGTTTATATGTGGGATGAATTAATTCGACTAAGAGATAAAGGTTTAATAGGGAATGACGAAAAATTGCAGATGTATTTAGCGCAATATGATCAAATTCAAAAAGAAATTGAAAAATTAGAAGATCGTCCAAATTGGTTTCAACGTAATAAGAAGGATGCTGTGCGATACATCTTAGATGAAAGTGACTTTTCATACGTTAATACTGCTTATGAGTTTGGTAGCTGGTATGATGAAGAGAATTATAAAATAAGGAATGAATCGTATCATGAGACAATAGATGCTTTAACAGAGGTTGTAGCATTGGAGAATGAGGACGAAGTTGTTGTGTTAACTAAGGCTTGGCAAAATTTAGTTATTGATGCATTCCTTTGGGAGCATACAATTCCCTACACTGGAGGAGCTTTACCTTATGAATCGGTGTATGAACGGAATGAAGCAGAATTGCGCAAAAGCCCACATTTATATACACTTTTAAAATATGAAAAATTTGGTCCTATCTTCCGTATAAATGGTACCTATAGGAATGAGCAAATTGGGGTAGGACTTGGATTAAATTTTGGTGCGTTAACAAGAATTAATAAAATTTGGACAACAGAAATTAGTGCAGGTTTAGGGTATAATCACTTTTTTACCAATAGCACTTATGGCGAATTCTATCTTGATTTTACAATGGCTCCAGCTGGTTGGATTGAATTAAGAACAAGCCCCTCCATTTTAACAAATTATGAAGGTGTAAAAGGAATTGGGTTTTTACCAACTGTTGGTGTCAGAATTTGGGACACTTATTTAAGTTACGGCTATAATTTTGCCAATAAAGCCAAGTTTAATGACATTCGCGGACATAGTTTTGGTTTGAGTTATGGTTTTACTTTTTTGAGTAGCCCTTCATTTATTGAAAAAGAGGACGGATTTGAACTTTAATCAATTAGATTAATTCCATTTTTACCACAGTTAAAAAGTAAATCGATTACACTTAGGTTGTTTTCAAAATCTCCTTTATTCAATGCTTGTTGGTAGGGTTGCGCCTGGTAATTTTTTCGGGCTTTAGGGTACATCTCATTTTTTAGTTCGATAGAACTTTTTTCCTCTTTTTGAGATATACGAACTTTACATTCAATACCAAAGCTGGTCATTAAAAATAGGGTTAACTCTAAACTTAAATCGACCAATTTTTTGTGTTTTTTTTGCAAGATTTCAAAGAGTTCATCTGCATAAAACTCAAAATATGGTGCTCTTCGATAAGCGCTTTCAATTGCTTTAATATGATCTTTTTGCCAATCTTCCGTATAGCTTATTAAGATGTCATTCATTAAGGTTTCTTTGCCGTTTGGCCGAACAACAGGTACAATCAGGTTTTGCAATCCGTTAGCTGATAAAATAGTGCATCTACTGCGATAAGATTGTTTTTGGAAACGCTCATTAACATCTAAAACGATTTCTTGATTGGATTTAATGTTGGCGAAATAAGCCAAGTTCCCTAAATAGCTTGCGGGTAAAATAATTGTTGCGATTTCAGTTTCGGAGGTTTCTATTGTCACGTTACTTTCAATATTCAATTCCAATTCTCCCGAAATAATTTGCGCAACCTCTTGATTTGATTTTGTTTTTAACGCCGCCTCATAAGCAATGGCAGTTCGAATTTTATAAAAGTTTTTTTGATGCACCAAACGTATTGGTCGCCGCGTAAAAGTATAAGCACTTTCATTTTGCCCTTCTTCATGATAAGTCAATCGGGCTTTAAGGTTTTTGGTAACTCCAAAATGATAAGTACCGTCAGAACATGCTAAAATATAAGCCGTAAACATGTACTCGGATTAATCAATCCCGCTAAATATTCTATTCCAACGTACACCTTGGTCGCCTTTAGACATCCAAATAAATGCAGCACGTCCAACTACGTGGTCCTCTGGTACAAAGCCCCAGAATCGTGAGTCAGCAGAGCTATTTCTATTGTCTCCCATCAACCAGTAGTAATTCATTTCAATGGTGTAAGTTGTTACTTTTTTACCATCTATATAAATTCCATCTTGTTTTTCAGCAAGTGTATGATGCTCGTAAGCCGTTATAATTCTACGGTAAATCGGTAATGTTTGGTGATTCAATTCTACTACATCTCCAGCAGCAGGAATTTTTAATGGACCAAAATTATCCTCAGACCAATCATATTGATTGTTGTTAGGGAAAATAGGATAGTAACTTGTAGGATTTCCTTTTTCCAAATCTTTTTTGTAATACCCTCTCTCTTTAGAATAAGACACCAATTGTGGGTACTTAGGTTTCACTTCTGCATATTTGGTTTTAGACATTGGAATGGTAACATCTCCAAATTCATCATAACCTAATTCAAATGCGCTACAACCAAAGTTTTCACGGTAAAAATTATCTTCAGCCACAGTCCATTGTCTTGACCTTTGATTATCCTTTTCCATACTAAAACTATAAGGATGTCTATAACCTTTTAGGGTATACTTATATTGCATGTGCGGCGCTTGATAAGCCAATTCATTATTCACGTACAATTCTTTGTCCTTAATCTCTATTTCATCACCGTAAATGGCAACACAACGTTTAATATAGTTTTCTCTTTTATCAACTGGTCGATCTAAGATTCCGTTGATCGCAGTATAACCTCTTTTTTGATCTTCCTCATCTTGCAGTCTACAAAATACTTTTCCTTCAGCAAAGTTATTTCGAGCTCTATTAATATAGTACGGCATGTTGCCTTCAAATCCACCAACTCCCATTCCGTCAGAGTATGCCATCAAATAGGCTTCATCCATCAAAATTTGTTCGTACGTGTGTCCAATTAATCCATAAGGCATTCTTGGATCATTCAAAGCGCTATCTCCAGCAGGAAAATTAAATACCGTTACATCATTTCGTTCTACAAATCGTAAACCAGGTAAACGTGTATATGGTATTTTTTGAATCTCTACATATGATTTGACATTCATTAATGGCGCAAAACTATTGTGCACCACTGGATATGAGAATGGAGTCATTGGGACACGTGGTCCAAATGTCAATTTTTCTACAAATAAATAATCACCAACCATTAATGTTTTTTCCATTGATCCTGTAGGGATTGTATAAGGTTCAAAAACATAAGTTCTAATTGCACTTGCGGCAATTAGCGCAAACAAAATGGCATCACCCCATTCTTTGAAAATTGATTTTTTACCAGATTTTCTACTAAAGCCTAGTTTAGAAATTGGATAGGCGATTGCGTGCCCAACAATTGGTAAAGCAAAGAATAGCGCTACGTGATCACTTGGTGTTCTAGCATCAACCTGTTTTGGAATATCCCAATTGGTGTCTTTAACTGGTTGAAATTCTTCTTCGTTATTGGCAATTTTCCAGAATACAGGAAAAGGAAATAGTATTCCTAAAATTGTTTCTTTAACACCAAAAACTCCGAATTTACGAATGACAGTAACGTTGATAGCTGCCCACATTATAAACTGAATTCCGGGCATCAATAAAAAGATAACCCAATACCAAGGTTGTTTACAAGCACGTAGTACAACAAAATAGTTGTAAAACGGAATATAAGCTGTCCATGCCGGTGCATCAATTCGCGGCAAAAATTTGAACCAAAGTCCAAAGGCTGGAGTCAGTACAATGATTAAATATCCTATTATTAAACTTAAATATTCCATATTAAAATTTTAAAACGTCTTGCATTGTAAAAACACCCTTTTTACCAATTAACCATTCGGCAGCTAATACGCTACCTTGAGCAAAACCTTTGCGGTTATGTGCAGTATGTTTAATTTCAATGCTGTCAATTGCTGACGTATACTTTATTTCATGTGTTCCGGGTACTTTGGGTAAACGAAGCGATTCTATAGAAAGGGCTTCTTTATTTTTCAAAGCGGTCGGTTTATTATTTTCCCAACTGTTATAGTGTTGGTGTTCTTCTATAATTTGTTCGGCCAAGCTTATTCCTGTTCCACTAGGTGCGTCTAATTTTTCTGTGTGATGAATTTCGACAACTTCAGCAGAATATTCATTGAGTTCGTTCATTATTTTGGCCAAATAACGATTTACAGCAAAAAATGCATTTACGCCTAAACTAAAGTTAGTGGCATGTAACATACCTCCAGAATTAGATGTGCAATAAGTGCTTAAAGCATCTAAATCATCATACCATCCTGTAGTACCAATCGCAATTGGGATCGATTTATCAATTGCAAAACGAATATTTTCAGCAGCAAATTCTGGTTTCGAAAATTCAATGATTACATCCGTATTACTGTAATCGAAAGATTCTTTTGGGTTTGAACTATCAACACGCGCAGTTATTTGATGACCTCTGTCAATAGCAAAGGCCTCAATTTCTTTCCCCATTTTTCCGTACCCAAAAAGTGCGATATTCATTTAAAAAGTTTCTGCGAAAATAAGAATTTTAATGCTGATTTGCTTTGGTACTAGCATATCATTTTATAGGGTTAGTAAAAGAATCATGAATTCGTTACAAAATCCTTTTTGGAATCTAGGTTTAACTTTCCTCTTTTTAAGTAAATTTGCAGGGAAATCAATCATTAATTTTTATTTAAATAATGAAACCATACTTTATCCTTTCAGCCCTTTTTATAAGCTTATTTTTAGTTAGTTGCAATGCCGATTCGAATTTTGACGACTCGAATCAATCTAATGCGAATGAGTTGGATGAAATGAATGAACTCATGGATGAATTAAATAATCCAGATCCTTTGGATACGAATGATTGGAGAAATTATTTTGAGATGGCTGTTCCCGCTCCTATGTTTGAAATGGAAGAGCTGAATCCAACTGCTATTGCCCAATATGGTTATGTTGAGGAAGTGGAAATTGATTCTGCCAATTCTGTAGTAAAAGAACATTATCTAATTGTGTTAATGGAGCGAAAATCCCTCATTGAAGATTATCCAGTTGAGCGCGAGATTGATGCAATGTCTTATAGAGATGATGCAATTAATGCTCTTTTGGGGAGTGATAATGGGTTTGAAAATTTAACAACTGAACCTGTGGTGGAGGATTTACATGGTTTAGATTGTGTGAGAAATGAACTGTCGCGTAAATTAATAGGGAATAATGGAGAAGTACTTTTGTATTACCAAATGGCAATTGTAGAAGGTGAAAATGCTTTTTATCAAATTTTAACTTGGTGTATTGACTCGCAACGAGAAGATTTTGAATACGAAATGGAAAAAATTATTAACTCTTTCAAGGAGATTTAATCAACAATAATAAAAGAAATTTATTCCAAGCATAATTCGTATTTTTGATCGTTACTTTAGTCTTGAATTAAACCTCAGCCAATGAAACCTAAAACCTATTTTTCAATTGTTCTTTTTTTAGCCTTATTTGTTTCTTGTAATCAAAATTCAGATTTTGAGCAAAAAAATATAGATGGCGATTTTACGATTGAATTGCCAACTTATATGCATGAATTGGATTTGGGAATTCCTGAAGCCTCATTGCAATACGGTAATGAATTAGAAGAACATTATGTTACTGTAATTCGAGAATCTCCATCCGCATTAACAGATTATGGAATTTTTAACTTGGCAGGATATGCAGACATGTATATGGCTGGAGTTGAAATGTCAATTGATGATGCAACACTAAATCAAATCAGTGATGGAGTTGAGCAGCATAATGGGATGGAAGCAATTACATTTGATGTTGATGGAGTATTACCTGAAAATGGATTAGGGATTTACTATTCTATTAAATTTTATAAAAGCGAAACAGCTTATTACTATGTGCTTGATTGGACTTTGTCAGACTACAAAGAGCAACATTTAAGCGATATGAAAAAGATTACAAATTCAATAAAAGAACTATAACAATATGTCAGACGATAAGAAAATTATATTTTCAATGGTTGGTGTTTCTAAAGCAACACCGCAAGGAAAACCAATTATAAAAAACATTTATTTATCCTTTTATTACGGTGCTAAGATTGGTATTATCGGGATGAATGGTTCGGGTAAGTCAACTGTGCTAAAAATTATTGCAGGGTTGGATAAAGCTTATCAGGGAGAGGTTGTTTTTAATAGTGATTATTCAGTTGGATACCTTGCTCAGGAACCAATTGTAGATCCTGAAAAAACCGTGAAAGAAATTGTGCAGGAAGGTGTGCAAGCTACGGTGGATTTATTAAAAGAATACGAAGAGATCAATGCAGGTTTCATGGATGAAGCTGTAATGAATGATCCGGATAAAATGAATGCTTTAATAGAGCGCCAAGGAACTGTACAAGAAAAAATTGATCAGTTAGACGCCTGGGATTTGGATAGCAAACTAGAGCGTGCAATGGATGCGCTGCGTTGCCCACCAGAAGATCAAAAAATTGGTACACTTTCAGGAGGAGAAAAAAGACGTGTAGCACTTTGCCGTCTACTACTACAAAATCCTGATATCTTATTATTGGATGAGCCTACCAACCATTTAGATGCCGAATCTGTTGATTGGTTAGAGCAACATTTAAAGCAGTACAGTGGAACTGTTATTGCAATTACCCACGACCGTTACTTCTTAGATAATGTAGCAGGTTGGATTTTAGAATTAGATCGTGGTTCTGGTATTCCTTGGAAAGGAAATTATTCTTCTTGGTTAGATCAAAAAACCAAGAAAATGGCCGGGGAAGAAAAACAAGCCAGCAAGCGAAGAAAAGTACTAGAGCGTGAGTTAGAATGGGTACAAATGAATCCTAAAGGAAGACATGCTAAAAATAAAGCCCGTTTAAATAATTATGACAAATTATTAAGTGAGGATACAAATACGCGTGATGAAAAACTAGAACTTCCAATCCCGAATGGACCAAGGTTAGGTACAAACGTTATTGAAGCCGCGGGTGTTTCAAAGAGTTTTGATACAAAGCTATTGTATGATGATTTGAACTTTAATTTACCTCCTGCAGGAATCGTTGGAATTATTGGGCCAAATGGTGCTGGTAAAACAACCATTTTCAAAATGATTATGGATGAATTACAACCTGATGGTGGTGAATTCAAAGTAGGGGAGACGGTTGAAATTGGATATGTAGATCAAGATCATAAAGACATGGATCCTGAAAAAACAATTTTTGAAGTTGTAACAGGCGGAACAGAGCATATTGAAATTGGAAATCAGAAAATTAATTCGCGTGCTTATTTAAGTCGATTCAACTTTAACGGAGCGGATCAAGGTAAAAAAGTTGGTGTGCTTTCTGGTGGAGAAAGAAACAGATTGCATTTAGCAATGACGTTGAAAACAGAGGCTAATGTTTTATTACTAGATGAGCCTACCAATGATTTAGATGTAAATACAATTCGAGCATTGGAGGAAGGAATTGAAAGCTTTGCAGGATGTGCAGTAGTTATTTCTCACGACAGATGGTTCTTAGATCGTATCTGTACACATATTTTAGCTTTTGAAAATGATTCAACTGTTTATTGGTTTGAAGGAACTTATTCTGAATATGAAGAAAATCGTAGAAAAAGATTGGGCGATACTGAACCAAAACGTGTTCGTTACAGAAAATTAATGAATTAAATTTTTAACCAAAACAAAACCAAAACAAAACCAAAATGAAAACAAAAATTATTTTAATTGCAGTAATGATTTGTTCTGTCGGGGCTTTTGCTCAAGGCAATCAAATTGAAAACAAAAAGGGTGTTAAAATTATGCCAGAACAGGGCGATTTTGGCGTTGGAATTAATGCTTTGCCTGTTTTAATGTATATAGGTGATTTGTTCGGAAGTGGATCAAATAATACTGCTTTAGGAGGGAATAAGTTTACTTCAGTATTTGCCAGTAATACATTGTATGGTAAGTATATGCTAACAGAAAATACGGCCATTCGAGGACATTTAAGAATAGGTGTTTTTAATAATACTTTTCGAAATGAATTAGACGACGACGGACAGGTAGATCCAAACTTTATGCTAACTGATGTATATAAAAGAAGTTCAAGTGTATATAATATTGGAGGAGGATATGAATGGAGAAGAGGTACTACTCGTTTGAGAGGATTGTACGGTGGTGAATTATTTTATCAACATGTACAAGGATTGAAAGGTGACTATTCTTATGGGAATCGAATTCAAGAAGGAAACGAATTTGCAACATCAACAGTTTGGGGATCAGGCGGTAATGTTGAGGGAGAATTCCCTGTAATTGAAAGAATCCTATCAACTACTGGTGGAAACTATAATGGCATTGGCTTAAGAGCATTTGCTGGTGTCGAATATTTTATTGCACCAAAAATTTGTATTGGAACTGAGTTTGGTTGGGGTGCTACCTATGGTACAGTATCTTCAAGAGAAACAGTTTATGAATTTTGGGATACATCTGGAGATACTGATTTCACAAATACAAGAAGCGTATTAGATTCAGGTAGTTCATCACTAAGAATTGATACCGATAATTTTAATGGAGCAATTTATTTTATGTTCTATTTTTAATTGAGTTGGAAAAACTTAAAAGAGGTTTGTAGCAATACAAACCTCTTTTTTTTGGAATCCACTTAAAGACTGGATGAGAATAACTAAATTTGCACGCATAAATACAAGAGAATGAAGTACTATAATAATATCTTAGAAACAATAGGAAACACACCATTGGTGAAGTTGAATAGACTAACAAAGTCACTTAAAGGAACTTTTTTAGCGAAGGTGGAAACCACAAATCCAGGAAATTCTGTTAAAGATAGAATGGCCTTGAAAATGGTAAAAGATGCTGAAGCACAAGGTTTAATTAAACCAGGTGGAACAATTATAGAAGGAACTTCTGGTAATACAGGTATGGGACTGGCTTTAGCATGTATTGAATATGGATATAAATTAATCTGTGTTTTAAGTGATAAACAAAGTAAAGAGAAAATGGACATTTTACGTGCCGTTGGAGCTGAAGTTGTTGTTTGTCCAACAAATGTAGAACCTGATGATCCAAGATCGTATTATTCAGTGTCTAAAAGATTGGCTGCTGAAACGCCTAATTCTTGGTATGTAAATCAATATGATAATCCATCTAATGCCATAGCGCATTACGAACAAACAGGTCCTGAAATTTGGGATCAAACTGAAGGAAAAATAACTCACTTTGTTGTTGGTGTAGGTACAGGAGGAACTATTTCTGGTGTTGGAAAATACTTGAAAGAGCAAAATCCAGATGTTAAGATATTAGGGATTGATACTTATGGTTCTGTATTTAAAAAATATCATGAAACAGGTATTTTTGATGAGAATGAGATTTATTCTTACATCACCGAAGGAATTGGAGAAGATATTTTACCAAAAAATGTTGATTTCTCTATCATTGATCATTTTGAAAAAGTAACCGATAAGGATGCTGCTGTAATGACAAGAAGAATTGCTAAGGAAGAAGGAATCTTTGTTGGTAACTCTGCTGGGTCTGCAATTTCAGGTCTATTGCAAATGGAAGATATGTTTACCGAAGATGATGTAGTTGTCGTTTTATTTCATGACCACGGAAGTCGTTATGTAGGTAAAATGTTTAATGATGATTGGATGCGTGAACGTGGATTCTTGGATGAAGGATTTAAAAATGCGTCAGATATAATTGGACAACATGGTGATAAAAAATTAGTGACTTGTGGTTCAGAAGAGTTAGTGGCTCACGCCGTGGCAAAAATGAAAGAATATAATATTTCGCAAATTCCTGTGACTAAGGATGGTGTAATTGCAGGTTATGTTGATGATTCTCGTTTATATCAGTCAATTATTGAAGATGCATCTATAATGGACTCTCCATTGAGTCAAGTAATGCAGCCTGCATTGCCAATTTTGCCTGCTAATGCAACGATAGAAGAAATTTCAAAAAATGTGAATAAGCAAGTTCCTGCTGTATTAATTGATATGGGAGAGGGTAAACATCACATTGTAACAAGACATGATTTAATTAACGCAATAGCGTAAATGATTGAATTAATAGATCAAATGAATCGAACAATCCGCTTGGAACAAACTCCAAAGCGGATTGTTTCTTTGGTCCCATCTCAAACAGAATTGCTCTTTCATTTAGGATGTGATGAGCAAACTGTAGGGATCACAAAGTTCTGTATTCATCCCAATGAATGGTTTCGAAATAAAGCCAGAGTTGGTGGTACAAAAAATGTCAATTTTGAGAAAATAGCTGCTTTAAATCCAGATTTAATTATAGCGAATAAAGAAGAAAACGCAAAAGAGGATATTGATCGGTTAATGGATTTATATCCAGTTTACATGAGCGATATTTTTGATGTTAAGGATGCCTGCCAAATGATTTTGGACGTAGGTCAGTTGGTTGGAAAAAAAACAGAAGCCAATGACATGGTTTCGAAAGTGCAGTCTGATTTTAGTAACCTGCCACAGTTAAGCGGAATGGTGCTTTATTTTATTTGGTCAAAGCCGCACATGGTAGTTGGGCCAAATACTTTTATTGGACATATCATTCAACGCTTAGGCCTGACTAATTTGATTGCAGATGCGGATATTCGCTATCAGGAAATTACACCTGAAGAAATAGCTGAACTTAACCCTGATCATATTCTTTTAAGCTCAGAACCTTTTCCGTTTAAAGAAGAACATTGTGCCGAATTTCAAAAGTTCACAAATGCACAATTTCATTTAGTTGATGGGGAGTTGTTTTCCTGGTATGGCTCGCGAATGTTAGAAATGAAACCTTATTTTGATCAATTGAAAAATAAATTCCCAACGTAGGACTAGTCTTTAATTGCCTGAAATTTTTTATTGACCTTACTAGCTAACAATAATAGAATTCCTATTGTCATTGCTGCACTGCCTACTAATAATATTACGTTGTTATTATACCAAGCCAATCCACTAAAAATTAATGACAACTCAGTAGATACAAAGCCTAAAACAAATAAAACCCCTCCAGTTGTTGCCAATTTAGTATTGGACAACCATTGCATTTCAAATAACCATGCTAAAAATAAAAATGAAATTGAGCCAATCAAACTCAGGTGCAGGTACGCAAGAATAATAGGTTTATTATAAAATGCAAACGATTCAAATAACGGAAGAACAGAAGAACATTGAAGGATCATTTTCAATGCAAAAGATGCAAGAAACACTGTAAGGAATAACTGAAACAGTTTGCTTTTTGTTTGAAGTAATGTAAATAGGTTGCGAGGGAGTGATTTAATGAAAAAGAGAAAGGCCGCACCTAGAGTTACCGCCGTAACATATGCAATGATTTTGATGTAACTAGAAAAACTCATTCCAATTAGAGAAAGAGAGATGGCAGGTAGAACTGCGAAGGTAAATAGTCGGTAAAACCAAGTGGCGTATTTTTGGTTATAAGGAATCGAATTGTTTTCAAGAAATTTATAGAACAAGCCTAAAACAACAAATAGAAACCACCCGTTGTATTGTAAGTGAAGAAAGGTATAAACAAATGATTGGTAGATTTCTGTTCCGCCAAGTCCTTTGGCAGCTAGAATACCAATTCCGTAAGGCATTAGGGTTGATAGTATTCCAAAAATAAGCCCTACTTTAATTAAACGCAGAGAAACAAGATTTTTATGAGCAGATTTTAGTCTGCGTGTATCTTTGATGAAACGGTATATGAACCAATAATTTAAGAACTGAAATAACGTAGAAAAAATGATAGAGTAGAGTCCATAACCTTGCAATGCGAAAGAGATCAATATTCCTATTGTTACAACTATTGTGAGTTTATATTGTAAAGAATAATTGCCCGCTTTTATTTGTTCCTTATCTAAATAGATATTGGTTAACAAAAGAATCATAATAGTGTATATCCAACCTTGAAAAGCAATATGTGAGTGAGCGTGAACAAGGTTAGCGTATTCTAAAAAAATGGGAATATAATTTGCTGAACGAAGAAAAGTACCAATGAGAGCTACAATGAAAAGGAAAATCAAACTTATTTTACTCCACTCTTTTTTCATAACGTATACCAAGGTAAAGGTAGGCCAAATTAGGCAGTGGAAAGATACAAATTATCTTAACTCAACAACTCAGCATATCGTGCTTTAATAATTTCAGATTCTGCACCTTTTTGATACAATTTGAAAGCTGCGTAATTTGCACGGCTAACTTTTAACCAAGAGCGCCCAACGTATTTCCGCGTGCCAATTAAAATGGGTTTATTAATAACCGCCAATTGTTTGGTTTTCATCAACTTTTCAATGAGCGGATATTCTTCCATAATCAGCATCTTTTCGTCATATTTTCCCAAGGTTTCAAAAACATTTTTTCGAATAAATAATGATTGATCGCCTCCACGAGAAACCAGCCAATAGAATTGAGAAAAATATTCGTTTAAACGTAGCATAAAAGGGCCATTCTCAAACTTACTTTTATAGCAAACGGCATCATACCCTTTTTCTAAATAAGTTTTGCCGTCTTCATAAAACTCTTCTGGTGGAAGTGTATCAGCATGAACAAAGTAGAGGATGTCGTGTTTCGCAATTTTAGCTCCTTCATTCATCTGTTTTGCGCGTGAACATTCGCAAGTAATGGTTTTTATTCCTAAGCTTTTTGCAAGCTCAATAGTGTTGTCATCACTACCTCCATCTACTACAATTATTTCAATGTTTTGATTTTCAGACGTAAGTAATCGCTCAAGCAATCGTCCAAGAACTTGTGACTCATTTAGAGTTGGTATAATTATAGTTATATTCACTTTATTAGACATTAAACTTAACAAAAATGCTGAAGCCATTAAATATACTTACGACAATTCTTTTCATTGGGATTTTTTTTAATTCCACGGCGCAAGAACATCTTAAACATGAAAAATGGACAGCCTTGCTCACAAAGTACGTTGATGTAGAAGGTCACGTGAATTATGCAGGTTTTAAAAAGGATGAAACAGCTCTAGATGAATACCTCGCAGTTTTGAGCGCAAATCATCCGCAAGACACTTGGGACAAAGACGATATATTAGCATTTTGGATTAATGCCTACAATGCTTTTACTGTAAAACTAATTGTGAAAAACTATCCTGTTAAGTCAATAAAAGAGTTGGGTGGAGCCATTTATAAAGTAAATACGGCTTGGGATATAAAATTTATCAAAATTGGAGATGAAGTATATGATCTAAATAATATTGAACATGGTATTATCAGAAAAGAATTTTCTGAGCCGCGAATCCATTTTGCTGTTAACTGTGCATCAGTTTCGTGTCCAAGATTGAGAAATGAAGCTTTTGTAGGAAGTAGAATTGAAGAGCAATTAGATGATCAGGCAAGATATTTTATTAACAATCCAGTAAAAAATAAAATCACTAAAAAATGTGCCGAACTATCTAAAATATTTACGTGGTTTAAAGGAGATTTTACTGCTAACGGAGGTTCTGTTGAAGACTTTATCAATAAATATTCAGAAATTAAAATTACTAAAAAGACCAAAGGGAAATCTTTGGACTATGATTGGAATCTGAATGAATAGATAGTGCCTGGTCAATGCCAGTTAAGACCATTCAAAAGCGTATTTTTGTATAAAATATACATGCAGTTGAATGTCAGATAAAAAAAAACATCCCAAAGAAAAGTCAAGATTACATCCACGTAATAAAAACAGGATGCGTTATGATTTTGAAAAATTGCAGGAAAACTGCAAAACCCTACAACCATTTGTACGCTTAAATGCATATGATGATTTGTCTATAGATTTTGCTGATCCAAAGGCGGTGAAGGCATTAAATCAGGCAATTTTGAAATATCATTATAGAATTGATTATTGGGAAATTCCAGCAGACTTTTTGTCGCCACCAATTCCAGGTAGAGCAGACTATATTCATTATATAGCAGATTTGTTAGGAGGGACTAATTTTGGGAAAATTCCAAGAGGAGATAAAATAAAGTGTCTTGACATAGGTGTAGGAGCGAACTGTATTTATCCACTAATTGGGGTAACAGAATATGGTTGGTCGTTCATAGGATCAGATATTGACCCTAAGGCAATTTCATCTGCCAGTAAAATAGTTGCAAAAAACTCGAATCTAAAGGGGAAAGTTGATTGCAGAGTACAGCAAAACCCAAAAGACTTTTTTGAAGCCGTAATTCAATTTATAGAGTAATTTATTAGTTTATATGAAAAAAACAAGAAGGTTAAGGGATTTGTGGTACAGTCTATCATCTAATCAAAGGTTTTTTATTCGAAGACTTTATTACTTGCCAGTGGATTTGTTTGATAAATTTACAGGAAAAACAAATAAATATGTCCCACCTAGAGGTTTAATTTATACAGGTTCTTCAATTAGCGCCAAAAGTTATTTAAAGCAAGGCGTAAATCAGTTAGGGTTGCTGAAAAACCAAATAAACCTTTTGCCTACAGATATAACTTTAGATATAGGTTGTGGAGTTGGAAGAACAGCTATAGCTTTGTCGTCTTATCTGAATAAAGACACAAGATATGAAGGGTTTGATGTTGTGAAAAAAGGTATTGA
>CAKZPK010000242.1 GCA_937139035.1 uncultured Crocinitomix sp.
GAAGTATATACTGCAAGAACTGATGTTCTTTTCTTCATACAGAAATTTGACGATTCTTCTACTAACTTTTCTATTTACCAAATTCTTTCTTAACTTCAATTACCAAAACATTGATTTTCATCTCCTGCCAAAAATCAATCATATTTCAAACTCTAATGAGAATTTTATTTTCAGTTGCCGCAGTACTTACCATTTTTGCATTAAACAATGTTCATGCGCAAAAGTTAGACTCCTTAATACTTCTATTTGAATCAAGTAAGAAAGATTCTATAAAATTTATTCATGCCCTTGAGATTGGAGACTATTTGCAGGAAAGGGATATACAGCGGTCAACCTTATATCTTGAAAAGGCTCGATTAATTTGGGAAAAACAAATCAAAAAAACAGTTGGAAACCCTAAGTATATTGCAAAGTCTAAATTAGAGTTAAACCTTTTGTTCTCTAACTCTTACGCGTATCAGGGCTTTTTAGATGAAAGTTCCAATTTATTATTTGAGTCTTTAGATATAGCCAAAAACTTTGAGATTGAAGGTTATGAAAGTTCTATTTACGCCAATTTGGGTAACCATATGCTATTGCAAGGACTTGACAGTATAGCTTTAAAATACTTCGAGGAATCATTGCTATATGCTTTAGATGATAAAAAACAGAATGAAATTGGATTAGCCTATGGAAGTATTGGCAGTTTTTGGTCCAAGTATAATACTGATTCGAGTATATACTACTTCCAGAAATCCGTTACTTCCCTAATTGATCTCATTGATAGTGAAAAGAAAAATGGCGCCTTAGCCTGGGTTTACGAAAATATAGGAAGAAATTTTCTTTCGAAGAATAATACAGATTCGGCTTTGTACTATTTTGAAAAATCTCTCGTACTGAGAGAAAAAATTAATCATAAGTTAGGGATGAATAACATTCTAAATACAATGGCAAATGTAAAAATACAAACACATTTTCTTGATGAAGCCAATGATTACGTTTATAGAAGTATTCAGGTGGGAGAAGAGGCTGGTTTGTCCAAATTCATTTATAACTCTTATTTTATTCGAAGCTATATAAGCGAATTAAAAGGTGATTATAACAAGGCGCTATTAGATTATAAAACGGGTAGCCTTTATAAAGACTCTCTTATAAGTCTTGAAAACCAAGGACTTATTTTAAGGAAAGAATTGGAATACAAACATAAAGAAGAAAAATTCGAAGATTCCCTAAAAAATGCCAATGCTTTACAGCTAAAAAATTTAGAAATTTCAAAACAGAAAAATAAGATTAGAGCTGATCAAACGTTACGATACAGCCTTTTAATAGGGGTTTGTTTACTCCTAATTGTTTTTTTAGTTACCCTTAGAGCCTATTTTGCCAAAAAAGAAAGAAATAGAATTATTAAACAGCAAAAAAGTGAACTAGAGTATAAAAATGGAGAAATTTTATCAAGCATTAACTATGCTAAAAGAATTCAAAAAGCAATCTTACCCCCATTAAATTGCATGGACAACAGTTTTGAAGATTGTTTTATTTATTACCAACCAAAGGACATAGTAGCTGGAGACTTTTATTGGTACAAAGAAATTGGTGAACAAACCATGTGGGCAGTAGGTGATTGTACCGGGCATGGTGTTCCAGGAGCCATATTAAGCATGATGTGCTATCAAGCATTGGATCGTTGTGTACGAGATTATGGCTTATCATGGCCCGATTCAATTTTAAACAAGGCTAGAAGTATAATAATTGAAGAGCTTGGGAATGCTAACGTTAATACGGAGGTACAGGACGGAATGGATATTGCATTTTGCATAGTAAAAGGTATGACACTAAACTACTCAGGAGCTTACCGCCCACTATGGTTATTTAGAAATGGGGAATTAACTATTATTAACGGTGATAAAAACCCCGTGGGAAGCCACCTAAGTACATCTCCTTTTACAGACCATGAAATAAGCTTAAAAATGGGAGATGCGATATACATTTTTTCTGATGGCTATGTCGATCAATTTGGAGGGACAAGGGGCAAAAAATTTAAACCGCAAAAGTTTAAAGAATTATTAACCAAAATCCAAGACAAGGACATGGATCAGCAGCAGAAAATTATTAATCAAACATTTATAGATTGGAAGGGCGAGATTGATCAGGTTGACGACATTTGTATTATTGGTGTTAAAATATAGGCCACAATGTCACATCATGGGTGAGTACTTTGGATTGTTTCATTTGACCCTATTAAATTTCACTATTCTTGGAAGACTGAAAGCATAAATAAACAACCTAAAACAAATACTATCTCATCTTCCGTCCGAAAGGATCAAAGACCTTGAGCTAATCACTCAAAAGATATTGGACACCCACCGTGTGGACACTATCATGCTTTTTGGAAGTTACGCCCGTGGTGATTTCAAAACCGAACGTGGAGCTGAGTAAGAAAAGAAAAGTGATTTTGATATTCTGATTGTTGTTGAAAGTGGGGATCGTAAAAAGCAGGTAGTTTCAAAATTACGAGGTGCTTTTAAGGATATGGAAATTGTCGTGCAAACATTGGTCGTTCCAATTCATGTTGTGAACAAAGCATTAGAAGAAAATCAGTATTTCTATTCAGATATTAAAAAGGGAGGAATTAAATTGTTTAATTCGGGGCGGTATGACTTTGCTTCTTTCAAAGGATTGTCACCAACATGCAGAAAGGAAATTGCAGAAGCTGATTTTGAAGAATGGTATAGTGCAGCAACGGAATTTTATGCAGGTTTTAATTCAGTGTTTCTAAAGGCTATTTGCTACGAGCTTCCTTTATGCTTCAACAGTCCATAGAAATATGCTACACGGCAATTGAAATGGTGTTTAGCCATTATAACCCACATGAGCATAATTTGTATGCTTTGCACGATCGTTATGCGCGGTTTCATAAGCGGTTAAAAGGTGTTTTTCATTATGACAATGAGGGGCATATAAAGCTGTTTGACCTATACTTATTTTGGAGGGTGCAACCGCAACGAAAAGGAATTCCCTGTGGATATGGATAAGATTGATTTTTGGAAGCTGGAGATGGTCCGCCTATTGCAGATGAAATTAGCGGACGTGATTTGCTTGGAGCGGATTGAGGGGTTTCGGGCTTTGGAAGGATAGAACCCGTACATTAACTCGATTAACATACTCAGGATTATGAGCAAAAGTTTAGTTTAAAACCAGTTTGAAATTCAAAACCTTAGTAGATGTTCCAACTTCAATCAAATAAATCCCCGTTTTTGCATCAAGCATAAATGAATAGATTTCATCTTCTACATTAAATGCTTTATACACTACATCACCTTGCATAGAAATAACTTTAATCGAAACTTTGTTAAAATCTCCTAGATTTAAATTGACCATTCCTCGAGTTGGATTCGGGTAAATTTCAATTTCCGAAGTCAAACTCTCTCGAATCCCAACTTGACTATCAACAACTATAGTTTCAGATCCCTCACATCCCGCATTATCAATTATTTCAATGATGTATGTTCCTGATGTTAATCCTGTCAAATCTTGGGCATCATCAAAGTCGCCCGTACCATCATTATCCCAATCATAATCGTAACTAGGACTCCCTCCAGATACAGTAATATCAATTTCGCCATCTGAACCGAAAATTTCGTCAATGGTTGTATAGGTAATCTCTATTGGATCAAATTCAGTCGCTGTCACATCAACACTTGCTGAATTGACACATTCATTTACATCTGTTCCAGTTACAGTATAAGTTTCTGTACCAACAGCGTCAGGCCCAAAAGGAACTCCATTCGTTACACCCATATCCCAAACATAGGAAACGGCGCCGTCACCTGTAAATACAACTGATTGCCCAAAGCAAATTTCTGTATAATCAACATTTGCTGTCACCGTAGGTAAATCAAAAATTTCAATCTCAGCTGAATAAGGACAATCTCCGTCACTATCACTGGTTGCAGTGTATGCTGTTGTTCCCAGTTCAGGCACAAATGCCTCGCCATTAACAATTCCATCCTCCCAAGAGATCGTTCCTCCTGTTTCAGAAACGGCGTCAAGCGTAATTTCTTCTCCAATACAAAATGTCTCTGCCGTTACGGTAACGGTTAAATATTCACAGTATTTAAATACTTTAACACGCCCAGGACTTGTATCATCTCCAGTAGCATCAGAACCAACAGCAACCACTGTCCCTTCAGCATTTAAACTCACAGATTGACCAAAATGATCCTGTGCCGCTTCACCGTCCAAATCTTCTCCTATTTGAGTCCATGCACCATCAAGATTTTCATAAAGCCTTACGTTTCCTGCCAACAAACCAATTCCGCTATTATAATTTGAACCGATTGCTAAAATGTTACCTTCAAAGTTTAAACTGACTCTATAACCACACTGATCGCCCGAACCTTCTCCTTCGATATTATCGCCAATCTGTGTCCAAGTACCGTCAATATTTTCATACACTCTTGTATAGCCCGCATCTATTCCTCCGTCATCATTTTGAGGGGCACCTGTAGCGAGAATCGTACCATCTCCGTTCAAACTCACCGAATAACCATTCCAATCTTCTTCAGCTTCTCCATCTATATCACCTCCAATTTGTATCCATGTGCCATCAATATTTTCATATACTCGAACATGACCACCATCCAATATTGCTCCACCGTTATTTCGGTCCGCTCCAATGGCAACAATATTACCTTCATCATTTAGACTTACCGATCTTCCCGAATAATCTCCGGATTGTTCTCCATCAATATCCGCTCCAACTTGAACCCACTCATCAGTTACATATTCATAAACTCTGACATGACCTGCGTTGTCACCTGCGTCATCATTTTGCAATGCTCCAATTGCAACAATAGTTCCGTCCCCATTCATAGTAACGGACCAACCACTAAAATCAATATTACTTTCACCTTCAATATCAGAACCTATTTGTGTCCATGTACCTGCCATATTTTCAAAAACACGAACGTGTCCAGAAGCGCTTCCACCTCCATCATTTAGTGGTGCACCAATTGCAACAATAGTTCCATCATTATTTAAACTAACTGAATACCCACTGCGATCTTCTTCTCCAATTCCATTGATATCATCTCCAATTTGAGACCAAGTTCCATCTACGTTTTCGAAAATTCGTGTATAGCCAGTGTTTGTTCCAGCATCATCATTTCCCACCGCACCAATGGCAACGATATTCCCAAGTTCATTAGTACTTACCGACCAACCACTTTGGTCAACAAGTCCCTCTCCGTCGATATCAGCTCCCCATTGTGGCCATTCTTGAGAAATACCAAGCTGGCTTGTGAAGAACAATAAGGTCATTAATTTTTTCATAAAAAATTTTATATCTGCAATTTGATAATTATTATTTAGAATTTCAAAAAAATATTCAGGGCGTTTTTTTAAAATTAGAATCAATGAAATCAAACAATTCCGATTCGTTTTTGAATAATTTTTCTAGTATAAGCTGGGCTTGTCCATATTCAACTACTATATTTTCTTCAAATTCAGATAAGGTAAAAGTGTTTTCAAGTATATTTATACCTGTACCTTCATCCACTCCTTTGAAACGCCCAGCAATTAAATCTTCGCCTTGAAAATAAGTGTAAAAGCCCTTAGAGATTAATTTGCTTTGTATTTGTTCTATTTTCATATAGTTATTTTAATCAAATATTTGTGTAAAATTTGTACGTCCTTGTTCCCAACGTGAAATAAACTTATCAAAATCCATAACCGCCTCAACGCCTTCTTTACTTTTACCAATTGCCGTAAGACCACCTATTGGCCAAGGATCTAATATAAACACTTCATTAATCTTATTGAAGTATTTGGGATTTTTAAAAGGTTATCAAGCTGTTAAAAATTCAAAAACATTGTGCGAATTGAAAATTATATCCAACAAGACGTCCATTATTGGTGTTAGATTTTGTTCAGTTTTGCACTAAAATGCAGACTTTTGCAAATCAAAACACAAGCAAACCCAGAAAGACCGTTTTTAGCCTCAAGATTCATAACCCAACGAGCTAAAACAATTCAAATTTTCACAATTTGCCTCCCCAAAGACTTTCTCCAACGCCCTCAAATACTCAATAACCTCCGCAAAAACGCTACGGTTTTCGAAGAAAAAAGGATTCGAGTACAGTCCCCCTCTCCCCGCCTAATAGAGCGAATAGACAAAGTGCCTGGCAAAAAACATATCAATTTTCGAAAAAGTATTATCTTGTGATGTTCTATTATAATAGTACCCTGAAACTCACAGCTTTGTTCATACAAGTTCTTAATCCGTCATAATAAATAGCATGAAAATTTGGACGCTTCTTTTTTACCTTACCTTTTGTATCCTTTTATCGCCTCAAGCTTTTACTCAACAGCCGCTGGTCAAAGTGGAATCATGGCAACAAGGAGGGTTCGATCTTTGGTTCAATGAAAGGTCGGGTTTAAACGAAACCATTAAGGGAGAAACCGTTCTATTTTCAAGTTCGACCAACTTAGGAATAGTACTGTTTACCACTGAGAGTATTTTCTTTGTTCGTCCAAAACCACTCACAAGTGAACAAAAAAAAGAATTTAAAGAATACCACGAATCAAAAGAGCTTGGCCTGGAAGTTAAAGAATTTGAGGCTCCGGCACCTTTTATTCATCAAATAAAATTACTGAATGTTTCGGACGATTTAAAAGTCTTGGGGGAAAGCAAATTATCGCATTACAACGTAGTTAGGAATGAAAAAAAACTGAACTATGAAAACGTAATTTATCAAAACATTTATCCTCATATTAACATAGAATTTACTTTACCTCCGGAAGGTGGGTTGAAATATGATATTATTGTCCATCCTGGCGGAAATGTTTCGAACATTGAATTTTCGCATGTTGGTAGTTCATTGAATCTGAACAAAAAAAAATTAGAAATCTCTAGTGAAGGTTTCGCCATGGTAGATCATGCTCCCGTTGCTTATGATATAGAAAGCAATGAAGAAATCGAAATTGCTTACCGGCTAGATAAAGATAAAATATCCTTTGAAGTAGGAAATTACAATCCATCACATACGTTGGTCATTGATCCTTGGATAAATTATACTGATGATTGGGTTGTGGATCCTGATGTTGGAGATAGCCTAATATTAACTCCATGGTATTCACACATTAATGTGGATAATGAAGATAATGTATACGCCATTCAACATGCACATGGTACCATTTATGATGGCGATTTTGAATGGGTATTAGGTATTTACGGTTCTTCTCTAAATAAGTACGATCCAAGCGGAACACTACTTTGGACGAATGAAATGATTGAGTATGCGGTGTCTGATTTAACAATTAATCCTGTAACGCAAGAATCTTTTCTACCAAATGGAAGAAAATATGATACGGATGGTATTTTAGTCGGTACTGCAGAAACAGACAATATCTACGAGAATTGGACTATTGTCTACGACCCTTGTTACGACACTATTGTGAGGGGTCATGGCATTTGTGCAGGGGAAGAAGACGTACCTGTGAACTATAGTTTCTGGAATCAAACATTTGATGATAGACATGATTTCGATCCGATTGGATGTTTGTATATATTCCAAGAATCTAATGTAATTGCCATGGATCCAATGGGGGGAAGTGTTTACTTCATTCTGAATAAATTCGAGCCTGGAGCAACCAATACGAAGGCTAAACTCTACAAAGTAGGCTATACTGAAGACGGAATGGGAGACGATCCTCAATGGATTATTGATACCTATAGTACAAAATTTGCTGAGTTTAATACACATGATTTAATGGCATGCAGTTATTCCTATCTGTACATATTCTCAGAGGACACGCTGGTAAAACGAGATAAGAATACTGGAGATTTGTTAGGTACAGTTTCCGTTGGAGCCGTTCCAGACGACTATTATGGATATATAGGTGATTTTGAAGGCTATAATCCCGGATATAAAGGAATTGCTGTGGACATGTGCGGTAACGTGTATCTGGGGCGTAGCAATCATGTAGATGTTTACGATTCTGATTTGAACTTTCTTTCTGAAATTGAAACTGCCACAAGCTTAGTGACTGATTTAGAAATCAAGAGAAATATTTTGATGGTAGGCGGAGAGCGTTATATTGAAAGCATTGATATAGACGAGGTTATATTAAACCTGGAGCAAGAACCCGATAGCTGCACCATGTGCATTGGAACAGCTTCTGTCCAAGGGTGTTCAGATCTAGATTCACTCACCATTTTGTGGTCGGATGGTCAAACCACACCTGTGGCGACAGGTCTTTGTGAAGGATGGTATACTGTTACAATAAGTGGGGGCTGTTTTGGTGAAGAGGCAACGGACTCCATTTATGTTGAAAGTATTTCGCCTGTTTGCGGACTTAGTGTTTCACTTGAATCAGACTCACTTTGTTTGGGAGATTGTTTGGATCTATTTGCGGAAACCACCTCCGGAACACCGCCTTACACTTACGAATGGAGTCCAGATATTCCAGAAACGGAGGACATGGTCACCGTTTGCCCAGATGAAACGACAACTTACCAAGTCATTGTTACAGATGAATCTGGCCATAAGGATACGACAGAAGCTACCATTACTGTTCTTGAGTTACCTGAAGTTGATTTGGGCAACGACACCATCATTTATTCCTGCGACGAAGCTCCCGCGACCTTGATTCTTGATGCCAATAATGAAGGTGCAACATACCAGTGGCAAGATGGAAGTACAGAACAAACATTAGAAGTTACGGAAACTGGGCTTTATTGGGTAAAAGTTTTTGTCGGAACATGTGAGACTGTGGACTCCATCAATGTGGTATTTGATGAAGGATTTGACTTAGAAATAATTTCGAATGAACCGACTTGTTTTGGATTCAGTGATGGATCCGCGACGGTTAATGTAACTGGTATTTTAGGCGATTTAATCTTCGTCATCACAGATGAAGATGAAAACCTGCTCAATGAAGACAATAGTAATACCGCCAATGAACTGGGAACAGGGTGGTATTATTTTGAAGTTACATTAGAGACGGGTTGTTCCAGCATTGACTCCATCTTTATAGATCAACCTGATGAAATGGAAATGGACCTCACCATTTTTGATCCACTTTGTAATGGTTTTGAAACTGGATGGGCAAGAGTAGATGAAGTTTACAACTTTACTGGTGATGAAGGAAACATTAGCTTTTTCTGGGCTCCAAATCCTTCTGGCAATGAAGGTTTAGATGCTGATTCTACCTGGAATCTTGGTTCTGGGGAATACACCTTGACCATCAATGATGAAAACGGATGTTCCAAAACATTTGACTTTACTATCTCTGAACCCGATTCTATGGAATGGGTTGAGTTTGGTACTTATCCTGCTCAGTGTAGACTCTATGGCTACCAAAACGGAAACGGTGTGGTTTATGGTGCTGTTACAGGCGGTACTGGTGATTTTGATTATCACTGGGAAAATGATGATGACCCTACACAAACTTTTGACAATACGACATGGGGAGGACTCAACCCTGGTAACTATACCCTAACTGCTACAGATGACAATGGCTGCATTTTAATCCGAAGTGTAATGCTCGATTCAGTAAGCCCAATTGCTGACTTTACCGTCAACTCTGCTCAGCTTAATTCCGATTGTCAGGGAACAGCTACTGTACAGGTGGAGTTCGTCAACAACTCGCAGTACTTTGCTGATTCACTTGATCCAACTGCTGATACTACATTCTTCTGGAATCTAGATTCTCCAACCGCAGAATGGCAAATTAGCAATAGTTATTTTGAAACATTTGACACCGCTTATGGTCCACAAGGACAAACCTATTTTGTAGATGTTTGTTTGGTGGCCATCAATAAAAACGGATGTAAAGACACCCTTTGTAAAGAGCTGACCATTTATGAGTCAATTACCTTTACAGATGTGAACGTGTTCTCTCCCAACGGAGATGGGAAGAATGATGTGTTCACTTTTGAATTCAAGGCAGCTTCTATCTCAGATTTCCATTGTGTAATTGTCAACCGTTGGGGTGTGAAAGTTGCCGAATTGATGAGTATTGCTGATGGGTGGGACGGGACAGATCTCAATGGAAATAAAGTGAAAGATGGCGTGTATTTCTATACCTATGAAGCTATTACGGATAATAATACCATACTCAAAGGGCAAGGGAATGTACAGGTGGTAGATGGAAAATAGGGGGTTAACTGAATGAGGAGAAAATCTTCTTTGGCAAGATCAATTCACCAATTGTTTCAAGCGAACCAGATTATTAATAGGTTAAAACGTGAGTTCGAATGTTCAAAACCTCCACAGATAATTGCCATTTTTAACGGCAAGGCAAGGTTTTGACGCAGTAATGTAACGCGTTAATTCTAGAAACCTTAACTATTACACATTGTTTAGTGCTGATTCAGAGGAGTTATTTCTTGCCAAATTTATTGTTCAGTAGCTTCCAAAACCTCTTATAATACCTTTAAATCCATAATTATTTTGATAAAATGACTTCGGTCATCAAAGAAAAGAGAGTTCGATAACAGTCTCTCTATCCACAAAAATAAAACCAAGCTTTTTATGTTTGTTTTTTTGTTGGAATCAACTCGGTGAATTTGTTTTAATCCAATTGAACAAAACGAAAAATATGAATCATATGACTTTGATTTTTATTATATCATTTGCCCAATTACAGTGACTTGATAAAATCTATTAGATCAAAACATTCAGTTTAAACGATAATTCATTAAAATCACCACAACTCCCTATTTCACTGGTATTACTGGTCATGTCGGCCGCTTTAAAACCAATCGACATATGATCTACCCCCTCTTTTTTGATCAAAATCGGCAATTTTCAAATTGCTTTAACATCTATTATTGCAAAAAAAAGAAATCATATCGAAGCAATTATGAAACAAGTAAACATTCTTATTTTAATCTTATTATTTCTAATCAGTTCAGGAAAAGTTATGGCACAAGTTCCGCCAAATTCAACTATTCCAACGGCAATCGTTGTCAACACATTCCCTTATACTGATGTAAATGTTAACACATCTTTGGGTGGAACAAATACACCTTTAACCGGAGGTTGTTTTCCGGCCTGTTGTTCTACTGCGGTTTATCGGGTTGAAATTCCGTCCAATGGTACTTTAAGGGTTGAATCAAGTTTGTATACGCCACTTGCTGGGTTTATTCTTGGATACACTTCTATGATACCTGTACCAGCAGACGACTCGGATTTAGAATTTTATCCTGCCATTGGGAATTTTTGTGGTTTTAGAGACACAATGGTTCTGTCTGACGTTTCAGGAGGTGATGTTTATTATGTCCTAGCTGGAAATCACAATAGCCAGACTGGTGCTGGAGCAAATTCTGATTTCATCTTCACATTTGAAGCGAATTGCGAAGAAACTACAAGCACTATAGATATTACAACATGTGAAGATTATGTTTCCCCCTCAGGAGATTATACTTGGACCACTTCAGGTACGTATACGGATACAATTCCTAATGCTGCTGAATGCGATTCAGTAATAACTATTAATCTTACCAACAATAGCAATACAGGCATAGATATGCAAACCGAATGCGACACGTATACTTGGATTGACGGAATTGAATATACTGAGTCTAACGATATTGCAACACGTACCTTAACCAATGTTGCTGGGTGCGATTCTGTCGTGACACTGAATCTAACTATTAACAATAGTAATACAGGTACAGATGTGCAAACCGCATGCGATTCTTACACTTGGATTGATGGAGTTGAATATACTGAGTCTAACGATATTGCAACACATACTTTAACAAATGCATCTGGATGTGATTCTGTTGTGACACTTAATTTAACTATTAACAATAGTAATACAGGTACAGATGTGCAAACTGCATGCGATACGTATACTTGGATTGATGGAATTGAATATACTGAATCTAACGATATTGCAACGCATACTTTAACAAATGCATCTGGATGCGATTCTGTTGTGACGCTGAATTTAACTATTAACAATAGTAATACAGGTACAGATGTGCAAACTGCATGCGATACGTATACTTGGATTGACGGAATTGAATATACTGAGTCTAACGATATTGCAACGCATACCCTAACCAATGTCGCTGGGTGCGATTCTGTTGTGACACTTAATTTAACTGTCAATTATAGTGCAATAGATACCGTTACCATAGTTACATGTGATAGCTATGACTGGTTGGGAGACACTTATACCGAATCGGGGTTCTATTCAGAAGAATTATTGACAGTGGCTGGATGCGATAGCATTACAGTACTAAATCTAACAGTAAACGAATCCTATAGCATTACTGAAGAGGTTGCTATCTGTTCTGAGGACACTCATACATTTCCTGATGGAACTGTAGTAACTGATTTTGAAGACGGTTTTGTACACACTAGTAACCTCTTAACTGTTGAAGATTGTGATAGTATTATTGTAACAACATTATATGTTTCTTAAGAGCCAACAGTAATTGCTGAAGTGGATATAAGTGAAGTGTGTTTAGGTGAAGCCTATACACTTTCTCATACAGGAGATGCAGTTTCTTATAATTGGGGAGAAGGAATACCTGAAGACGGTGTTGTATTGCAAGAAGAAGCAGGTGTTTACAATCATATTCTAACTGGAATTGGAGAGGGAGGCTGCTCAACTTCAGATATAATAACTGTAGTAGTGCATGAATTACCAATTGTGAATGCAGGTATGGATCAGGCGGAATGTGAAGGTGAAGAAATGGTTCTCGAAGCCGAGGGTGCTATAACCTTTGAGTGGACAGGAGGTATTTCGGATGGAGAAAGCTTTATAGTTATAGTTGGTGAAACAGATTATACAGTGACAGGAACGGACGAAAATGGTTGTCAGGATACAGATGAAATAACAATTACGGGAGTAGATTTACCAGTAATTGAAGCAACAATTAGCCACGAATATACCGGATTTGATGGCCATATTGAATTAATGGTTTCTGAAGGAAGTGGAGATTATATTTATGAATGGTCAAATGGTTATATAACTCCAAATATCACAGGCTTAACTGCCGGAAACTACACCGTAATAATTAATGATGCGACCATTGGTGAAGGTGTTTGTCCAACTATTGACTCTACGTTTACCATTTTAAGTTTTGTTAATCTGCAAGAAAACATTTCAGAGATGGTTCGCGTTTTTCCAAATCCGACAAATGATCAAATCACTATAGTAAGTGAAGGGGAATTTAATTATTCATTATTTTCAATGGATGGTAAATTGATTATGTCTGGCAACGGAAAAAATAATGTTCAACTTTCTTTGCTGGGGTTAACTGCAGGCAGTTACTTAGTCGAAGTAAGAACTGAAAACACACCTGTACGCATTCAAATTATAAAGAATTAAAAATTTTCAGCAAAATTGTTTCAACGAATAAAGTAATGCAGGAAATTCCACCTCTCTTGCATTACTTTATTCGTTTTTTTTAGAAAATTATTGAAATTTCCATTTGATACAAAGACTAAAGTTAATTTTAGATATCCTCTGTATTACCTTAATAGAAATGGAAGTTTCATTCGTCCCCAAAATGCTTAAATCCAAATTAATATCCTTAATAGGATTTTTCTGTTTTCTTTATTCGGGTAATTTATACACTCAAGAAACACTTCATTATTCAGCAAACAGTGATGAACTTCATTTGCATGATTATATGGAGGTATTCTTGGATGAATCTGGACTTGTTTCAGAGAATGACATTCTAGACTACTCCACATTCGAATCTTATTCAAAGAAAACAGCAAATTCCAAGGCAGATGGATATTGGGTAAGGTTTACTATTAAAAATGAAAAAATCACCGATCAGCGAGTTTATTTAAATACTAGTTATTTTGATACCGTAGAGGTTTTCCAGCTATTCGATAACGACAGTTTATCGTTCATTAGTAAATCTGGATTTTTGATTCCGAGAAAAGATGATTTGTTAAAAATTAACCGAACAAATGTATTCTCACTTGACCTTTTTGCTGGCACAACAACAACCTATTATCTAAGGTTATATTCTAGATCAACTGGATCTAAAAACTTCACTGCAATGAGCTTTTCACAAGGCTTTGATGTTTTATCAGTAAAGAAAGTTGAACAATCTTTTTTTAATACTCATAATCATTCTTTTTTATTGGCAGGTGCAATTCTAATCACTTTCTTTTTTAACATCATTTTAGCCTTTAAAGGAAATGAACCTATTTATTATTATTTAGCTGTGTACAATCTTTTGGTCGGGTTGACATTTTTAAATTCTTTTGGATACTTTGCTTCGATTGACCTCTTTTCAAGTTACAATTTTATGCGAGCAATGCACTATAGTTTCCCCATATTAGTAATAACTACATATGGTCTTTTTGCAATTCGCTTTTTAGAAGTAAACATTCATTTTGGACGACTCTTTAGGTTGATTCGAACGATCCTTATCGTACAATTAATAAGTATTCCTCTCTACTTTTTGGGTTATTTAGAATTAGGCATTGCACTTACTGTAATAATTGTAATTACGGCAAGTACAGGTATCTATTATACAGTATTTACATTACTAAAAAAGGGGAAAAAGGAGATTTGGCCATTTATCATAGGAAGTGGATTAAATGTTATCTTTTTTCTTAATTATGTTCCTGCCCTTTTTATTGAAAGTACAGATTATTATCAAAGAGAATTCGCATTGTTTGTTGCTGTTTTTGTTGAATTACTCCTATTCACTTATGCCACCATCAAAAAATTCTTAAACTTTAGACGAAATGCGTTCGAACTCAACATAAAAAAGAATTTACTGCTTGAACAGCAAGAAAAAATGCAGTTTGAGCTTGAACAAAAAAAACAGGAAGTACTATCGAAAATTACAGCTCAAAAATCTACCTATCAAGAGCACAAGGATATTTTAGAACTACTAATTGAAGCCGAATCTGGTTCTTCAAGGGATCTATACAGGGCAAAAGAAAAAATGAAAACGCTTGTACGAAATAAAGCTGCTTCATTCGATTTTTTAAAACATTTTGAAGGAGTTCATACAGGCTTTACAAATCGTTTGCAAGAAAAATTTCCAACACTCTCCTCAAATGAAATAAAACTGTGTGCTTATTTAAAAATGAATTTATCAAGTTATGATATTGCTCAATTACAAGGAGTAGAAAAAAGCAGTATCAATCAAGCTCGATTTCGCTTACGAAAAAAATTGGGTATCGATAAATCTGTCGATCTTGTTCTTTTTATTTCGAATATTTAAACCGATTCTGACACTTTACCTTTTAAAAAGAAAACCGTAATACTCTAGTAACCTTCTGTTTTTAGAGCTTGCTATCCGTCCCTTACTCTTATAGTTGGATAAGCAACCTACAAATAATCTACATCCTAATTTCCCACTTTTTTTGTCTATTAATTTAACTACCATTGGATTTATGAAAATTGAGTTGGCGAATACTATTTAAATATGGTTTTGGCCAATACTTAATGAAGGGAAGAGGAATAACTATTAAAAACCAAAACTTATGATGTCTACAGAAGGAAAATTTAAGAAAATTACTACGAAAATTCAGTTGCCTCCAATTTGGGAAGCTCAAAATGCCCTATCCAATCGATTTTATGCCTTGGGCAAGTATGCAAGTACATTATTAAATGACGTTGAAAATATTCAAGAATATTTAAAGAGACACGGTATTAAATATCCTAAAAAGGGATTTTTATGGATGGGAGAAGACTGGACCACTCTAAATGCCCAACCACAAGGAATAAGCCGCCACCAAACGGATGAGGGCAACAGAATGTTAGCCATAAGTTGGTACAATCTAGCGCATAAAATTGAGTACAAAAATGACATTTGCAGAGTTAGTTTGATATTAAATGAAGGTAGTCGTTACAAGTATATTAACGTTGTACCAACTATTTTAACTGAAGACCAAGGAGATATTAAGGCAGAAGTAATTAGAAGTCATGCTGGTGGACTAGCTATTTTGGGAAATTATTTATTTCTGGCGGATTCCGATTTGGGGCATACAGATGATGAAGCAACTGGCAAGAAAGGTGGAATTCGTGTTTTTGATTTAACGGAAATCTACCCATTAAATAATGTTGTTGGAAATATTGCCACTAAGTTTAGTAAAGACGGTACAAAAGTTTCAGTAGGCGTAACTGAATTTATTGGTGGCACTATGGACTCTCCATTTATACTTCCAGAAATTTGCCATTATGAAATGTCAATGCCCCTCACAAACCCATCTGTAACGAAATATACGAGTTTTGATTTTACTTCAATTGATTATACAGATATCGATCATCCTAAATTATTAACCGGTAATTTCTCTAGATCAGGGTCGCCATACCCAATAAACAAACCCGAACAAGCTTGTTTGTGGGGGCTTACAAAAGTAGATAACGGATATGAAATCACCTCTTTTGAAGAGTCAATAAACACTCATTTGGAAAATAACCAGGGAATTATTAAGTATCGTGATAAATTAATTATAAGCGACTCTTGGGCCAATAAGAATACCACAAGATCAATTCAGGTTGGTAATATTGTTAACGAAAACGATAATAAGGTGCTTAATAAAAACTCTATTTTTAAAGCTGAATGGGCAGTCGGAACTGAAGACTTATCTTATGATGTCGATTCCAATGAAATGTGGGGGTTAACCGAGTTTAGTATCGATTATGCTGGTGATGGAAATGGACGTAGATTCGTTTATTGTTGTGATTTTTCTAAAGTTTATCAAATGGACATTTATAATAATGCAAGGCGTTACATTATCTACATTCTACAAAAATGACGCGGATTACACGAATGATAAATTGTTTGTTTATAAGGCATTATCAGGACAAATTGTAAGTTGTCAAATAACCGAAACTGATGGTGTCACCGGAATTCATCAAATTATTTCAGGGCCAAAAAATTGTTTAGATTGGACATTTGACAATGAAAACAATCAACTGGTTTTATTAGGAGATGGAAATATATATGTTTACTCATTGACCGCAGATGGAATGATTCTTACAACTGGCGAGGGTATGAGAGTCAAGGCTGAAGTGGAGACGCATTCGGGTTATTCATTTACAAACATTAAATGGATAAAAGGTATTGGAATTTTTCTATTCAATAAAGAAAAACAATTGGATAGCGAAAATCGTTTAAGTGGGTTTTATATTCCATCCATGTCGAAGATTAATGAAGGCTATAGTTTAGGAAAACTAACAGCTATTCTTGACAATTGGGCGGATACCATAAATTTAGCTCAGTTTTATGCTATTGGAGATAGTGTTTTTTTAATCACATATACAAACGATCAGCCTACAACAGGTTATAAATCAAAGAGTAAAACCTTTACAATTATCAAAAAAGATTCAAAGTACTCATTTTCAGAACGTGTTTTAGAAGAAAATAATTATAAAAATGAATTTGAAATAATGTCCTATTACAAACGCGGTGGTTCTACATTTCGTTTCTTTCTTCAAAATAATAATGCAAGTGACAATGATGGCTTCATTACCAAAATTGATGGGGACGGAAAAGCCGTTACTTCGTATTTACAAAAAATTGATAATTGGAGTATTGGATGGCATACTGTTTCCTTTTTCTCGGGTGGTTTATTCGTTGCGAATAAGTTAGCGGGTAGAATAATTGTTAGGAAAATGGAGAATAATGGAAAATTGATATTAACGTCGCAAGGGGAAATACAAGACGAGAAGGAGCTTGTTTTTGAACAATAATTAATGCTAAACTGAAAGCATTTTTTGATTCGACATGGAGTGTTTAGCCCACTTACGAATTGATGAATAAGGATAAAAAATCATTATCTCAAACACCTTGCTACTTCAAAAGCTTCGGTTGTCAGCAAAAAGTGAACTAGATAACAGTCCTTCGCTGTCGACAGAACAAATTAAGCTCGATCTTTGATCGGGCTTTTTTGTTGGAAAGAGCTTGATGAACACCTCAGAAAAATGGAAATCAAAAAGCTCAATTACTCTCACCACAAATGCTCTCCAACCTCACAAAACATCAAAATTTGGCTTCGACAATGGTCCCTATCTTCCTGTAAAATAAATTAAACATGCATTTTATAGAAATATACTTTAGCTTTTTTATCTTCGTATACATTCAAAATCTAATATGATACTTAAAATTACTTTTTTTCATACTTGCAATTGGTCAAGCTCAGTTCGAAAGGTTGCAATTTTTGAATAAACGCATCTATTAAGCAATACAACTAATTCACATGACCAAAACATTAATCTTATGCTTTTTCTTAATAGTTTCAGTGTTTGCAAAAGCACAACTAGATATGTCATGCGAAAACATGTATTACTTATGTTTAGATGACGGAGTAATTGTTGAAATTGGCTATCATGATATTGAGGTTGATTCTGCTAATAATTATGGTTGTTTAGATTTTGTATACGACCCGCAATGGTTATATTTTGAGATTACTAGTCCTGGAATCATTGATTTTCAGTTTGAAGGAGAGTCAGATGTAGATTTTATTCTTTACGGGCCTTTTGATGATTTGGAACATGCTAAAGAGAATTGTTCAAACATGGGGGATTCACTGGAAAGCCCTATAGTTGATTGTAGTTTTTCAGCCTCTCCGTATGAAAACCCCCATATTGATGATGTCGAAATAGGTGAGATTTATGTGCTAATGTTGTCTAATTATAGTAACATGATACAAGATTTTACCATTACTGATTCTGCAAGCACGGCTTCGACCTACTGCGGAGATGTAGCTGATGGGTTTGGGCATTGCTATTCCTATGTTGGTACATTTGGAGTGGAGCAATTTGGTGCAGAATTGATACCGTATTGGGATCCTATTGAACTCTATTTAGGGAATAGTTATATCATCTCCTCTAACAATGATTTTGTTTTACCTGCAGATACAATCGCTGCGCCTGAAGGGGATGGTTTTTATTCTGCAAGGCTCATGTATTTAGTATACACAGGGCCGCGCACTGGAAATATTTATACCCCCTACTATTTAACACCAGAAGAGGATCCTAATTATACGGGATTAATGATTCCTTCTCAAGACATTTATGATGTTAATGATGCTGACAGTCCAATTGTTAGTGAATTAGGCTACGGGACGTACTATTTTTTTCCTATAACAGGGGATGACGGAATTGGATGGAATGATAATGTAGCCAATGGTGTAAATGACAATGGTGCCGTTCATTGGGATCTGGATAGCAACGGATGTTACGATATTGGAAATATAGCTCATGTAGTCAAGTATTATAACGTTCTAGAAATAGCCGATCATCAAGAAAATACTTTTTCGATCTATCCAAACCCTATGACAACTGAAACGACTATTGATTTCTCTTCAAACCCTGAAATCTTGAAAACCGTTATCATTTACAATGGACTGGGACAGGAAGTCTATAGAAACGAAAATTCAATAGAAAATGAGATAAAATTGACAGCCGAGGAGTTATCTGAAGGACTATATGTTATTTCTGTATTGACTGATAATCTAGTTGTTTGCACTGCCAAACTGATCGTTGAATAGCGTCTTAAATCTGCAAAAGGTGGTTTTGATATTACTCTAACACTATTTGCTTATTTACCACCCCTTTATTCGTATGAATGTTTACAATGTAAATACCTCGCTCAAATTCACTTAGATCTATTGACACTGTTGTTTCGTTAAGTTGTTTCGTGTAAATCAATTTTCCTTGAAGATTCTGTATTTCTATTTTGACCAACTCTATATTCTCTAATTGAATAGTAAACTCTCCTTCGGTGGGATTTGGATAGATATTGACAGCAGTGGAAGTAATGAACTCATGAAGGTTCAATTCACTAATTACAATACATTCTGAGGTATCTATACAACCGTTATCATTAACAATTACTGCATACTCTCCATTGGTGGTTACTGAATAAGTTTGATCAGTTTCACCAATAATTATTGAATTGGTTAAGCAGTCCATCCATTCGTATGTGATACCAGCCCCCACAGCATTCGCAGTAATATCAAAATCTGTTAGTATGGTTGTAACATCTACTGATTTAATTACAGTAACAGTAAACGCACAGGTTGTCATGTTTCCTGATTCATCTGTCGCAGTATAATCAACGGTTGTCACACCTTCTGAGAAAGATGATCCAGAAGTATGTGATTCAATCATGGAGCCACCAGCGCAATTATCGGTGTATGCTGGTGCTGCCCAAGTAGGGTTTGCCGTACATCCAGGAGCATCTGCGTCAACCGAAATATCTGAAGGGCAGCCTATAATTAATGGGAATTCATCATCTGCGACAGTTATCACCTGCTCACAGGTTGCTGTATTATCCGAAGAATCTGTCGCAGTCCAAGTTATTATTGTTGTTCCGACTGGAAAGGTTACCGGCGCATCATTTGAAAGGATTATATCAGAACAATCATCACTAGCTTCGGCAATTCCAATTTCTACACCTGTTGCCTCACATAACGCTGAGTCTGCAGATACCGTTAAGTCCATTGGACAAAAAATTGTTGGAGGTGTTACATCAGGTTCTACAGTAACAGTAATTGATGTACAAGGCCCAGAAGTTATACAATCTCCTTCTCCTCTAATAAAATAAGTAGTTGTTACCATTGGAGTTACAATGATAGAACTACCAGCTGTGCTGTCCACAAAAGTCCCTCCGCATGAATCTGTATAAACTTGCCATGCTGTTGCATCATTTAAATCTCCAATAATACCAAGTTCTGCTTCCTCTCCCGGACATAACAGCAATGCAGGAGTCGCACTCAAGTCTGGAGTACTCGGATCAAAACAACCAACAGAATAAACACGCACATGGCCAGCATCCAAGCCTGTTCCATCATTAAAAGGAGCTGCAATAGCTACTTTTAATCCTCCAGAACTTAATCTTACAGAAAAACCGGACGCATCATCCGCTGTTTCGCCTTCAATATCTAAACCTTCTTGCACCCAAGCCCCGCTTATAAATTTATAGACACGCACTTGACCAGCATCTATTCCAGTTGCACCAATTGCCAACGTTAATCCATCTGAACTCAGGTCCACAGACCAGCCTGAATTGTCCCCAAAAGCTTCGCCATCAATATCCAAACCTTGTTGTACCCAAACACCACTTATAAATTTATACACTCTGGTATGGCCTGCAATTGTAGCAACGCCATCATTATTAATTGCCCCAATTGCCAAAATTAATCCGTCCGAACTTAAACTTACAGAGTGGCCTGCATAGTCTCCAGCAGCCTCACCATCAATATCTAAACCTTGTTGTACCCAAACACCACTTATAAATTTATAAACCCGAGTATGGCCAGCATTTGTGGCAGTTCCATCATTACTAATTGCGCCAATCGCCACTATTAACCCGTCTGAACTTAAACTTACTGAATAGCCGGAATTATCACCCGCGGCCTCACCATCAATATCTAATCCTTGCTGCTCCCAAGCACCACTTATAAATTTATAAACCCGCACATGGCCTGCATTTGTACCAGCATCTTCATTACCATTTGCCCCAATTGCTAAAGTTAGTCCGTCCGAACTTAGACTTAAAGACCTGCCTGAATTATCACTAGGAGCTTCGCCGTCAATATCTAAACCTTGTTGCACCCAAACACCACTTATAAACTTATAAACGCGTACATGACCAGCATTTATACCACCTCCATCATTATGAATCGCTCCTATTGCTACCGTTAATCCATCTGAACTTAAATCAACTGACCAACCTGAGAAATCACCTTCTGCTTCGCCATCAATATCTAAGCCCAATTGCGTCCAAGTACCGCTTATATATTTATAAACACGCACATGGGCTGCTTCTGCTGCAATGCCTGAATTGAAACGTGCCCCAATAGCTACTGTTAATCCATCTGAACTTTGTCCTACAGATCTTCCCGACCAATCACCAGTTGCCTCACCATCAATATCTAAACCTAATTGTGTCCATTGAGCAGAAAGGTTTGTTTTAATTAAGAATAAAATTGCAATAAAAAATA
>CAKZPK010000243.1 GCA_937139035.1 uncultured Crocinitomix sp.
TTCTTTCTTTATCAAATCTAATAAGGCATTTGTAAACCCAAATGCTGCTGACGTATTTTGCCCTTTACTATTTACTCTAGGATTTTTAATAAATGCATAATAAGCTCTATAAATTAAAGCAAAAGCATCCAAAAGAAATAGTTTTTTATCGTGTTTAGGAGTCATCTTAATAAGTGTAATTTGGTACTAGTTTAATACTGGTTTTGGAGCAGTTTCTCCAATATATTTTTTAATATAATTCCATTCTTTAATAATCTCGGTCATAGACTGTGTATCACCATCTTCAGACATTCGCATTAAGTTATCTGTACTCAAGTCATTTGGATGTTTTGCTCCAGTTGCCGACAATAATTCAAGAAAAGCATGAATGGTATTTTTGTGATAATTAGCCGCCCTAACACTTTTATCAGCAGGATCTAATCCTTTCATCAAGTGTTTATTTTGCGTAGCAATACCTACTGGGCAAGTGTTGGTATTACAGAGTTGCGCATGGATGCAACCAATTGAGAGCATCATTGCACGAGCAGATTGCGTTAAATCTGCCCCCATAGCAATAGCTTTCATAATTCCAAAACCATTAAAGACTTTTCCTGATGCAATAATTTTCAGTTTTTGTCTAATTCCGTGCTTAATCAATAATTTATCGACTATCACTAAACCGATATATAACGGCATACCAACAAAGTTGGCAAATTCTAATGGTGCAGCTCCTGTTCCTCCCTCGGCTCCATCTACTGAAATAAAATCAGGATAAGTATCTGCTGCAACCATAGCTTTACAAATCTCCTCAAATTCTTCCGCCTTACCTACACACAATTTGAACCCTACAGGTTTACCGCCCGATAGCTCGCGCAATTCCGTTATATACTTTATTAAACCTGTTGGACCATCAAAAGCGCTATGTCCTGGAGGAGACAATACTGTTTCTCCGGCTTTAACTCCTCTAATTCCCGCAATTTCTTCTGTGTTTTTTTTACCTGGTAATACTCCTCCATGACCTGGTTTCGCTCCTTGAGATAATTTAATCTCAATCATTTTAACTTCTGGTTTCAAGGCATTATCCTTAAATTTTTCGCTTGAAAAAGTTCCGTCTTCATTTCGGCAACCAAAATAACCTGTTCCTATTTGCCAAGTCAAATCTCCTCCTTGCAAATGATAAGAGGCCACTCCACCTTCTCCTGTATTTTGATAAAAATTGCCAATTTTAGCCCCCCGATTTAACGCCATAACAGCATTTTTAGATAACGATCCAAAACTCATTGCTGAAATATTGTAAAGTGATGCAGAATAAGGTTGTTTACAATCTTTTCCGCCAATTAACACACGTGGCTCGTCATGCAATACTGGAGTTGGATACAAGGACTGTGTAATAAATTCATACCCTTCGCTATAAATATCTTCTTCTGTTCCAAACGGATGAGTTGCACCCAAATTTTTAGAACGTTGATAAATAACAGCTCTTTTATTTTTGCTAATTGGTGCACCGTCTGTGCGGCGTTCAACAAAATACTGCTGAATTTCTGGTGAAATTGCTTCCAACATATACCGCAGGTTTCCGATAAGTGGAAAATTCTTTTTAACGGCGTGTTTATTTTGCAAGGCGTCTCTTAAGCCTATCAAAATCAACGGTCCAAATAAAATAAACAGATAATAATAATTTGGATTTACCAATTGTCCTAATGCGATAATTCCAGCTGTTATTAAGAATGCTGAAATATAAAATATTGTCCTAACCATTTGAGTGGATTTTTATGATGAAGTCTATTTAACTCAAGTTATAAAAATAGACAGATTTTTAGACTTTAAAGAAGATTTAAACGGAAAAGAATAAGCGCCTATTCTATGTCGAGATTCTTTCGATTATCTGATTGTTTTGTTTCAAGATTTCGCGGATTAAGATGCACGTCCGTTTGAGGATATGGAATTGTAATACCATTTTCACGCAAAGCACGGTCCATATCAAACCGAATATCACTCTTTAAAATTTCAATATAAAGGTTCTGTTTTGCCCAAAAAACAAGGTCCAATTCAAGCCCATTATGTCCGAAATTTAATAAACGAACCATTGGTTTGCGTGATTTAAGCACCTCTGGATGTTTTTCTGCACATTCGACCAAAATCTTCTTCACTAAATCAGTATCAACCCCATAATGAAGCGTAATTGGAATCATGAAACGTGTGATTCTTGACCCAGCACTCCAGTTAATAACACTTTCATGCGTTAGTTTGGAATTTGGAATCACTAGCACTTTTTCATTTCGTGTTTCAACCTTTGAAGTTCTTAGGTTGATTTGAACCATTTTTGCAACAAAATTTTCTTGCCCATTTAACGTCTCAATCTCCAAGACATCTCCTACTTTAATTGTACCTTCTAATAACAATAGTATTCCAGAAAAGTAATCTCGGAAAATAGTTTGCAATCCCAAACCAACCCCAACTAATAAAAAAGTAGTTGCCGTTAAGAAAAGGTCCAGATTCATTCCGAAACTCCGCAATAACACCACCGCCGAAACACTATAAATAAAGTACTTTATAAGTTGGACGTAGATGTACTGAGTTCCGCTATCAATGCGATCATTTTTTTTACCTGCCCTAAGTATTAAGACCTTAATAAAGTTCAGTGTTATACGTGTAATAACAACAATTGCGACGGTTAAAAACAAGTGGTAAACCACAATATGAAACTCTGTATTAGGAATTCGGAAAAACTCATAGGCAAAAATGCTGCCTAGGTTTAGGTGAGGATTATTAATTTTTAAGGTAAGAAAGAAAATATAAAAAGCGACCAAATAAATAAGTTGGCGCGTTAGCTTCCACAAAGCAATTTCTTTCCCTTCTATTTTTAATTGTTTGTCAGTTAAATGATGTGCTTTAAAGTAACGTTTAATGTATTTAATGAAAATTTTCGCCACTAAATAAATGACTATAATTAGGATGATATTGACAAAAGAAAATTGAAAAATCAATTCTGCAGGCGTAGCCTCAACTGCAGGAATCGCCTCTGCAGTTCCCGTTGCTGGGATTGCTTCCTGGGCTTCAATTGGTGCACTCCACCAATCAATTATCGGATAATTAAAAAAGTTTTTAATGGCTTCCCACATAGTTCATCCAATATTATGTTATTCTCCCTAGTTTATAGGACAAAAGTCTGTTCAACTCGTCCAATTTTATTTTTTCCTTTAGGAGTGATGTTTGTTCGTCAATGCTATCTGAATCATTACTATTATATAAGAAACTTAACCTTGTTTCAATTTCTTCATTTCGCACTTTTATTCGCTTATCCTTAAATGCATAAATTGAAGACATTACTGCTTGTTCTAGCTTATCAACCTCTCTTGTGGTTCGAATCTTTTTTTGAGTTAACCAGTTAGCACTGATTGAATGTTTATCTGTTACAATATCTACAACAGCATTACAAACGTCAATATCTTCGTGTTGCGTAAAATGCTTTACAGGGTAAAGAATCCCATTCTTTTGTCCTTCATCATATTCCAATAAAATCTTATTGAAAACAGTATCAGAGAACTCAATATCATCCTTTGTTAATTCATGAATAATCAACTCAATTACTGGAACTTCAACCTCTATAATTTTCTTTTCATCATTTTCGTCATACTCCACATGCTCCGTAACCATTACAAAGGTGCCATAGTTTAGTAAAATACGAACTAGATCCAACTCAAAATAGTATACATCACTTTCAACACCTCGTTCTGAAACAACACCTATTTCCTCCATAAAATCTGGAGGCAACATTGCTTCAAGCGGAATTTCATAATCCATTTCTCCTGCAGCAGGATTTGGTATTGGATTTTGAGGTTTTTGAGGTTCTTGTTTTACAGGAGCACTTTGATTGTTTGTTCTATTCTGTTCAGTTCTTATTTTACGATTATCGATTTTAGCTTTTTCGGCTTTTTTACGTTGCCGAACCTTGTTAACCTCTTGAATAATCGTTTGCTCAGCAATGTCAAAAATGTTTGCACATTCTTTACTATAAACTTGGCGTTTAATAGCATCATCAATTACCGCCACGGAACCAACAATGTCATTAATTAATTGAGCCTTTTTCAAAGGGTCATTGCCCGCATCTTTTAATAAAACGTCCGATTTAAATACAATAAAATCTTTCGAATTTTCAGCAATATATTCCTTTAATTCTTCAGTGGTTGATTTCTTAGCATAAGAATCAGGATCTTCGCCATCAGGAAAAAGAACAACTTTTACATTCAGTCCTTCCGACAAAATCATATCAATTCCACGGAAAGATGCTTTTATTCCAGCAGCATCTCCATCATATAAAATGGTAACATTTTCAGTATACCGTTTAATCAACTTAATCTGGTCAGATGTAAGCGAAGTACCAGAAGATGAAACTACATTTTCTACCCCGGCTTGATAAAGTGAAATTACATCTGTATACCCCTCTACCAAAAAGCAATTATCATATTTTATGATTGCATTTTTAGCAAAATAAAGGCCGTATAATATTTTACTTTTATTGTACAACTCACTTTCAGGTGAGTTAAAGTATTTTGCAATTTTTTTGTCCGCCTTCAGTGTTCGACCACCAAACCCAAGTACTTTTCCCGCAATACTGTGAATTGGGAACATTACACGACCGCGATAAAAATCAAACGAGCGGTTATCTTTTACTTTGGTTAAACCTGCCTTAACTAAAAAATCAAGTTTATAGTTTTTTGCCAAGGCCACACTGGTAAACCCTTGCGATTCATCTAGGCAATATCCTAATTGAAATTTTTCAATGATATCTTCACGAAATCCACGTTCCAAAAAGTAAGAAAGCCCAATTGCTTTTCCTTTTGGATGCTTGGTTAAATTATCGTGAAAGGTGTTTTTAGCAAATTCATTGATGATACTCAAATTTTCTCGAACGGTAGACGCCTCAATCTCCTCCGGCGTTCTTTGTCGATCTTCTTTGATTTCAATATTATACTTATTGGCTAACCATTTTAATGCCTCTACATAACTAAAATGCTCGGCTTCCATTAAAAAAGAAACCACGTTACCTCCTTTGGATGAACTAAAACATTTCCAAATCTGTTTTGCTGGAGAAACCATGAACGAAGGTGTACGCTCATCAACAAAAGGGCTTTTCCCCTTATAGTTCGAACCTGATTTTTTTAATTGTACAAACTCACCAATTACCTCCTCTACTCGAGCAGTTTGATATATCTCATCTATGGTTTGCTTAGGTATCATTAAAATCTCTCTTTCGAAAGATACAAAGTTAATTAAAAGTGTTTGGCTAACCGATAGGAATAATTTAATATTTAAAATCTATAACAAGCAAGCACTAGCCCTCTAAAAAACAAACACTTACCACACGCAAGAATTCTCAGGAAACAATTTTAGGTGATCACACTAATTTCAAGTTCTTTTTTAAACTAAGAATGTGTTAAAAATTGGGTTGATTTAGAATAAATTTAGATGTTCTTAAAAAAACATCACTCCTTGTACAAACCAGTCATAACGGAAAACCCAAACCTTTAGCACTCATTTTTAAAGAAAAAAAAACACGCAATTAGACAACCTAATTTAACTGCATTTTGTATTGAAGGAAATAACAGTTAAAAAAACTACAAATGAAAAGAATATTACTTATAGCGCTCTTTGGTCTTTTGGGCTTCTCTGCCAACGCACAAGACACATTAGGCTGCGGACTAATTGCCAATTTCACTTATACAGTATCTGGCGAAACACTTTATTTAACAAACACATCTACTGATGAACCTTTATGGCCTTTCTATAATTGGACTGTTGATGGCTTATCTTCTAGCGAAGAAAACCCAACATTTCCTACAGTAGGTTTTGAGGAAAGTGAATTAGTTTGCTTAACCGTATTTGACTCAACAGAAGAATGTGTTGATACTTATTGCATGACAATCTATTTTGAGGATGACACTTTAGTAGACGATAGCACCGCCTGTGAATTAATTGCCAATTTCAGTTACACTATTTCTGGTGGTACATTAAACCTTACTAATACGTCTACAGGAGAACCTGCATGGCCTCACTACAGTTGGATGGTTGATGGATTATCATCAACAATTGAAAACCCTTCTTTCCCAACAGCTGATTTTGAAGCGAGCGAAGAGGTTTGCTTAACTGTATATGATTCTTTAGAAGAGTGTATTGACACTTACTGCATGACTATTTATTTTGAAGATGATAGTTTAGATGATGACAGCACAGGATGTGCCGTAAACGCTAACTTCACCTTTGTTAGATCTGAAGAAACAATTTATTTCACAAACACCTCTACAGATGAACCTGTAGATGCAATGTACAGATGGTATATTGATTGGGTACTTGCTTCTGAAGAAGAAAACCCTTCATTTGATGTTGCTGATTTCGAACCATCAAAAACTATGTGTTTAGAAGTTTACACAGCTGATTGGACTTGCTACGATTCACTTTGTCAGGTTATAACAATCGACTCAATAGACATTGACTCAACAGCCAGCATTGGAGGATTGGAAAAACCGACAGTTGAAATTTATCCAAACCCAGTACATGACGCTTTAAACATTACCGTTTCAAATGCTAATGGAAACCAGCAAATTGCTATTTACACTACCATTGGAGAATTGGTACGCATGGATCAGGTTGGATTAAACAATAAACAAGCTACAATTGATGTAAGCAACCTTCCTAAAGGGCTATACATCATTAACATAATTGATGAAGAAAACCCGAATAACAATATTCAAGAAAAGTTTATTAAAAACTAAGGCGAAATTGGTTAAGTAGTATGGGGATACTATTTGGTTACAAGGAGGACGGCACTATTCGATAGGTCGTCCTCTTCTTTTATAAGAGAATTTTTGGATATTGTTTGGTTTCGAAAATCCCAATATAAAGCGGTATCTTAGCCGAAAAAAACTGAGCACAGACGAAAAAATAGCAGAATTTGCCGCACAACTTAGTCCTTTTCTACCAGACAATACTGCGGACTATGTTGCTACATTTTTAATAGAGAATGTTGTGCATTTTACAGTGAGTAAAAAAAGGAAAACTAAGCTTGGGGATTATCGTCATCCATACAATGGAAAACCCCATAGAATTTCGGTAAACGGTGATTTAAATCCATACAGTTTTTTGATTACGACATTGCACGAAATGGCACATTTAACTACTTATGAAAAATATGGGAATCGTGTCAAGCCACATGGCGTACATTGGAAAACCGAATTCAAATCAATTGCCGATCCTATTTTGAATAAAGTGGCTTTGCCAATAGATGTTGCAATGGCACTAAATAATTATTTGCGCAATGCGAAAGCTTCTTCATGTTCAGACGACAAACTCTATCGTGTTCTTAAACGTTATGACAAAAACAAAGGAATTACGCTTGAAGAGTTAGAAATTGGCGATTTATTTAAACTACATGGAAAAATATTCGTTAAAGGAAAGAAGTTACGCACCCGCTTTGAGTGCGTAGAGGATGCAACAAACAAAAAATATCGTGTGTTGGGCTTGGCTGAGGTTGATAAAATAGAAAGTAATTAAGATGAATAATAATTTTGCCGTAATAATGGCTGGAGGAATAGGGAGTCGGTTTTGGCCAATGAGTCAAGAATCCCATCCTAAACAATTTTTAGATGTATTAGGAATAGGTAAAACGCTTATTCAAATGACCTATGAACGGTTAAAAAAACTAGTGCCAGATTCGCAAATTTATGTTGTGACAAATGAGCGCTATGCTAATTTGGTAAAAGAACAAATAGGTATTGCTGACAATCAAATATTGACAGAACCTATGCGAAAGAACACCGCCGCGTGTATTGCCTACGCCTCACATAAAATTTATAATCTAAATCCTAACGCCAACCTCATTGTTGCGCCTTCTGATCATTTAATCATGAAAGAAGATCGGTTTGTAGACATTGTAAATGTTGCATTAGAAAAATCACTTTCTGAAGAGTGTTTGGTGACATTAGGCATCAAACCTTCTCGTCCGGATTCAGGCTATGGTTATATCCAATTTGAGGACGGCCGTGACATCTTAATGGGCGAAGTGAGAAAAGTACGCCAATTTACTGAAAAACCAAATCGTGAATTAGCTGAAATATTTTTGAAAAGCGGCGACTATTATTGGAATTCAGGTATTTTTATTTGGACCGCCAAAACAATTATTGACTCTTTGCAAAAATTCAAACCTGAGTTAAACCAGCTATTCACCTCTAAAGGTGATGACTACAATACAGAAGCTGAACAAGACTTTATTAACCAAGCTTTTTATAATTGTGAAGACATCTCCATTGATTTTGCCGTTTTAGAAAATGCAAAGAATGTGCATGTTGTATTGGCCAATTTTGGTTGGTCAGATTTAGGCACTTGGGGTTCTTTATACACACATCTAGAACAAGACGTTGAGGGTAATGCGGTCATTGGTGATCATGTTCACATGTTTGAAAGTGAAAACTGCATTGTTAATATGCCAGAAGATAAAATGGTACTATTACAAGGACTTGAAGACTACATTGTTGTAGAAGCGCATGGTATTTTAATGGTTGTTAAAAAGAATCATGAACAACGTATCAAAGGATATTTAAAAGAAATTAAGAAAAAGGATCCTGGCTATTTTGAATAATCATTCACTCCAACGTATTAAACGGTTCGCTAAACAAATTTGAATGCCCAACTTTTTACTAAACATTCACAATTCATACCACTTTGACAGTGATGCGAAGGCATTTAGTATACTCATTGCTGAACTTCAAAAAAAATACGAAAAAGTTAAAACTAAGAAGGTTCCTCTGTCAGAATTTGAACTAATAAAAACACGATACAAAGTACAAATTGGTAGACGAATTGGATTAAAAAATCAGTCACACCATAATTGTGAATTATTAGAAGTTCATTATGGTTTTAACTATAACCAAGTGAGTACCTATGAAATGGGCAAAACAATTTCAGAATTTCGCACTTATCCCTTTTTTGTATTTCAACACAACACTGATTTAGGGCATGTTATTATCCGACCAGAAACAGCAGGCGATAAAATTTCTGAACTCTTTAATTCAATAGATATTGATTTTAAGAAGCATAAAAAATTTAGCTTTAAGTACTTCGTAACATCTGAAAATTCAGAAAAAGTTAGAGCCAACATGCCAGATGAATTACTCCTTTATCTAAAAAATGTAAAGGGAGTTTCTATCGAGCTAATAGACGGTTTTGGTTTAATCTGCAACAACAAAACAATCTCTAATGACAATGGCCTAACACTTAGCCAAATTGCTTTTGACATTAAAGAAATACTAAAATAGTTTAGTCTATCCAATATAAATAAGGTACACGCGCTTGAATTTGCGAAGTCTTTCCGATTGTTTTTAGATAATTATAAATATCCGTCAATTGCATTTCTAACTGGCTTTGAGCAGCAGCAGATTCGTCTTCCTCTTCAAGGCTTTCAAGCAAATCAAAAAGTTCAGAATTTTTCGCCTCTGGATAATACTTAATTGCAATATCTGCTTCAGCAATCCCAGCCTTTTCAGCCGCATAATTAATCGCATCATGCAATCCTCCAAACTCATCAATTAAACCAATTCCTATTGCATCTTTCCCTGCCCAAACTCTTCCTTGACCAATACTATCTACCTCAACTTTTGTCATATTACGACCAGCTCCTACTTTACTAATAAAATCGTCATAAATATCATCAACTCCTTGCTGAATCAACTTATATTCTGAATCTGTCAACTTTTTATTTAAAGAAAGGATAGCATGGTCATTCGTTTGAACACGATCAAAAGTAACACCTAATTTATTCTTCAACATATCTCCAGTAAATGGAATAATTCCAAAGACACCAATTGATCCAGTGATTGTATTTTCTTGTGCAAAAATACGATCTCCTTCGCATGCGATATAATAACCTCCAGATGCAGCAACGTCTCCCATTGAAACTATAAATGGTTTCCCGGCTTCTTTCGTTTTAACAACCTCTCTCCAAATTATGTCACTCGCTAAAGCACTTCCTCCTGGAGAATTAACCCTTAAAACAACTGCCTCAATTAAAGAATCCAGTCTAGCATCTCTTATTTGTTCAGAAAGGCTTGTTCCACCTATTTGATTATTACCTCCAACACCGTCAACAATTTCACCTTCTGCAAAAATTACTGCTATATTCTTATCATCCAACTTGGCCAATGTTCTTTCTTCTTTCGTTTTTTTCATGGCGTATTTTTGGAAAGACAATAATTCCACATCTGCACCAGAATCAACTCCACTTCGTTTAGCCAAAGAATCTAAAACCTGATCGTAATAAAGCGTTCCATCCGCCATTTTATATTTTACAGCATCACCTGATTTACGAATATATGCGCTATCTGCAATTTCATTTAAACGGCTAACCTTAAGATTTCTTGAAGCTCCAATCTCAGTTATCATCACACCCCAAAGTGCGTCTATGTATTTTTGAGTTTGAAGACGATTTGCTTCACTCATTTGCTCATAAATCAACGGCTCAACTGCACTTTTAAATCGGTTGTTTGACCCTCTTATAATCTGCATTTCAACGTCTAATTTTTCTAGAGCTCCTTTTAAGAACATAATTTCAGTTCCCAATCCTAAAAACTCTAACATTCCAGATGGGTAGACATACAGTTCCTCAGCGGCAGACGCTAAGTAATATGCTTTTTTATCATAATTTTCATGGTAAGAAACAACAAACTTTCCTTCATTCTGAAACTCAACCAAAGCATCTCTAATTTCTTTGATTGTTGCCATTCCAGCACTTAAGTTATTACAATTCAAGAAAATTCCTTCAACCTTATCATCATTAGCGGCAAGCTTAATTCCCTCTAATATTTCCGTTAACCCAAATTGTTTTGACATTTGAAATGTTCCTGGATCAAATGCAGCATAAGTATAATCGCCAATTGCTCCATCTAATTCCATATGCAAGACCGTATTTTCTTCTACCTTCAATTGCTTCGATTCAAACATTGTCCCGAATCCAGAGATCATTGAATTTAGAATGGCAAAGAAAATTAATAATACGATTACGCCAGATACTACACTTGCAAGCAAACTAGCCCAAAACGTTTTCCAAAAAGTCATATTCATAATTGCAGATTTATTGAGTTGCCCAAAAGTAGCGAAGATTCAGCAGAATTATGCAAAAAAGTACATTAACGGCAGTTAATGAGATGTTTTCGGTGAAATAGAGTTTATATTATCAATTTTTTGCACAACAATTAGCCATTCGGTTCGTTTTGTTAATTTTGCGGAATGGCCAATAAAAAGCGCGTCATAGTTTCAGTTACAAATGATATCTACACGGATCAGAGGGTACGTAAGGTTTGCGAATTTTTGGTGAGTCAAAATTATGCGGTTACTCTCGTAGGGCGCAAATTAAAAAACAGTAAAACTTTACCAGAAACAGCCTACAAAACAAAACGTTTTCCGTTATGGTTTACCAAAGGAGCACTGTTTTATGCTAACTATAATTTAAGGTTATTTATCTTTCTTCTATTTCATAAGGCAGATGTTTTATTAGCAAATGATTTAGACACACTTTATGCGAATCACTGGGCAAGAAAGTTTAAAAAGAACTGCCGATTGATTTATGATTCGCATGAATATTATATTGGTGTGCCTGAATTGGTGAGCCGTCCAAAGATTCAAAAATTTTGGAGAGGAATTGAGCGGAGGACATTGCCCAAGGCGGATGTAATGTATACTGTTAATGAATCAATTGCGGATATTTACAGGAAAGAATATAATAGAAAAGTAAAAGTGGTTCGTAATATCTCGGATTTTAAGGGAATTAATGAACGAAAATCGCGAGAAGAATTAGGACTGCCAACCGACAAGCATATCATTATCATTCAAGGAGCCGGAATTAATATTGATAGAGGCGCCGAGGAAGTAATGGAAGCCGTGCAACTCATGAAAGATACCATTCTCATATTTGTAGGTGACGGTGATGTTGTTCCGCTTTTAAAAGCAAAAGTAAAAGCTGATAAATTAGAGGATAAAATTCGGTTTTTTGGCAAACAACCCTATGATACCTTAATGAATTATACGCAATTGTCTGACGTTGGAATATCAATGGATAAGGACACCAATGTGAATTATCGTTTTTCTCTACCTAATAAAATATTTGATTATATCCACGCCGGAATCCCTGTTTTAGTTTCTGACCTTACAGAGATTAAGCGGGTTGTGGAATCCTATAATGTAGGTTTAGTTTGTCCGTCACATGATCCGCAAGAAATTGCAGATTATTTGACCAAAATATTGACGGATAAAGACCTAAATGCTACTTTTAAAACCAATACTAAAAAAGCTTCGCAAGAATTGACTTGGGCCAAAGAATGTGAAGTGCTAAAAACCATCTTTTGACCACAGCTCCTTTTCATATAATCGCATTTGATGTTCCCTACCCTCCTAATTACGGTGGAATTGTTGACGTTTATTATAAACTTAAAAATTTGCACGCCGCAGGAGGGAAAATCATTTATCACTGTTTCTATTACGCTGGACATAACCCTCCCACCGAACTTTTAGAGCAATATTGTGATGAAATTTATTATTATCCTCGCAAGAAAAAACTGTGGAAGTTAGTTACCTCTAAACTTCCTTACGTTGTTTCAAGTCGTGACAATACAGCATTGCTTGATCGTTTGTTAAAAGATGATTACCCAATATTGTTTGATGGAATTCAGACATGCTTTTTCATGAATCATCCAGAGATCAAAAAGCGCAAACGAATTTTTAGAGCAAACAATATTGAGCATGCTTATTATGAAGGTTTAGCACGCTGGGAAACTTCTTGGTTAAAGAAACAATATTTAAAAATTGAAGCCAACCGATTGGCACGTTTTGAAAAACAATTGACTGGTGTTGATGCCATCTTATCAGTTGCAAAAATGGATATCCCTCATTTTTCACAATACGGTACCACTCATCATATCCCACCTTTTTTCAACAGTGAAAATCAAGCCGAAATTGATGAAAAGAGCACAGTAAAGCAAGTACTTTTTCAAGGAAATTTGGCCGTAAAAGAAAATGAACATGCAGCCAAATTTATTTTAGAAAACATTGCGCAACACACCGATAATAAAATCGTAATTGCAGGAAAAGATCCTTCGGAACAGTTAATTGCAATGGCGAAAAAAGTAAATAATGTTGAGCTCATCCCTACCCCTTCAATTGAAGTTATGGATGCGTTAATACGGAACTCGGCAGTTAATTTATTAATGACCTTCCAACAAACTGGTATTAAGTTGAAATTACTGCATGCTTTAGAGTCTGGTCAACACATTATCATTAATGATAAAATGGATGATTCTGGAATTTTTGCAGCTTTATGTCATGTGGAAAATGAACCGCGTGATATTGCAGCAAAGATTGATGAATTAATGCAAAAGCCATTTACGCAAGCGGATAAAACACAACGTGATATTGACTTTGCAAAGAACTACGGCAACAAGAACAACGCACGCCGGCTCTTGGATATTATTGGCGATCGAATCACAATAAAGTTCAAAAACTCTTTATTTCTGCAATACTATTGGCGTAATTGTTCCATAATCATCTCTCCCCACAATTACAAATGTGACTCCTTTAGGGTACTGTTTTTTAGAGAAACGACTATAGAACCAGTTGCTAACAACATCCAACAAACAATCATTCACATTAAAACCAACATTAAATGGGTCAAACGTAGGAATAAACGGTTCAATTTTCCCAGGAGATATTTTAGGATCAAACAAGCTAGCATATTCCTTTATTTCTTGCTGTCGCACATATAGGTCTTTCCCTTCAGCATTAGCATAAATACTGAACATCCCATCTCCATCTTGAGACGGAAATATCCCAATATAGATCCCAGTAATTTTTTCTGAAATATTTTCAAGAAGATCATCTAACTTTTCTGAAATAACAAGCTTATTCTTTTCAAGCTCTGTCAGAAGACTTTGTTTATATTCAGGTTCAGTCATAGCTAGGCTTCAAATCAATCTTACTTCGCTTTTCCAGAAGGAACATGCTTGTCTGTAAACTTGGCTACTGCTTTATTCCAAGCATCCAAATAAGTTCCTCTATCCTTGTTCATAGCCTCATTCGCTTTATTATAAGCGTCAACCGAGGCATTCATTTCGTTCACCGCATTATTGTATTTATCTACATCCTCCTGCGTTCTATTCTTCTCTTTAATTTGGCCAAACGATTCATTTACTGTATTAAAGTTTTCAGTCTTCAAAAAGTAATCTGTAATGGCTGTGATCTTATTCTCGGCCTCATCTTTATAAAACTTCAACATATTATTACAAGCCGTAACAATTGTATTATCATTTTTGAATGACTTAATATCTCTCAATAAATCTAAGCCCTCATTAGCCGTATTTGCAAGCGCATCTTTATTTTGCTCAATTCCGCTTACATCTTTATTATTAATAGCCGCCATTAAATAAGACTCTTGAATATAGCTCTTAAAAAAGATCAAATAAACTTTATTATAATAGTCATAAACCTCACTTGCTATTTTCATTTTTTTCGCCAACTCATCATCCTCATTTGTAATGAGTGTTATTCCATTTTTAGCAGCAAAAATTGCCTGTTGCGAACCTACCATCTCGCCAGATTCGCGCATTTTTCTATTTGCTGCTTCTTGCGCCATTAAATAGGCCTCCATATTATCATACGACTTTTCTGCAATCTCCTCCATATCAACAATCTTTGCATAATCCTCTTTTAAAACCAAGTAGTTAATATTCAAAAAAGAAACAACTGAATCTCTATATGCCGTGCTACCATCAAAGGCTTGCATATTACTTACACGATTTAATGCCGATCTTGAAGTCTGTAATAATTCTGCACGGCGTTTTTCAACCTTACGGGCACTTTTACCATGCGAAACGGCATTGGTATAATCCCACATGTCTTTTTGAATTTTTTTTGTTTCTGCAGTAATCTTCTCCATATACTCCAGTGCAGGGTGGCTAAAACCTGAATAGGTAATTGTCAATAAAATGAAACTGAATAATATTCCTTTTAGATTCGTCATGTCTTTTTAATCTTTTTGTTTGGGTTAATCCTTTCCAAATTTAATATAATCGGTCAATACCCGATAAGCTTCATCCAGATAAATGTCCTCTTTTAAACGTTTTAAATACGTTTCGTTTAGTTCAGAACGGTAAGCATTCATCTCCATAATGCGCAAATCATACTGATTGTTTTTCACTTCAAACGCATCAGTGCTTTGCTCCAAATAAGAAAATAAAGAGTCGATTGTTTGATTCAAAAGTTGATTAGTACGTTTATAATTATCAATATTTAAATCAAAATAGTCTGGAGCATTCATCTCTGTTTTTAATGAATCAATTGTTAAAACAAGTGCATTGCCAAATGAAGAAGCCTCTAATCTACTTTTACTGGCTTGTCTTAATTTTTCAAGTGGAAAATCACTGGCTGCAGTATAATAAACCTTCTTTTCTACACTGTCTTTACTTAATACATTTTTATATGATGCTTCACGGTAATCGTAGATATCATAAACATCTGGCAATTCAACATCTGGTTGTATGCCCTCTTTTTGCTGGGTTGATTTTGTGATTCTATAGTACTTTGAAGTTGTTATTTTCAAATATCCCAATGATTCATCTAGGGGTTCGGTATTATATAAATCTAATACATTAGGATCTAAAGGCATCATGATTTGACCAGTTCCTTTTCCATAAGTTGCGCTTCCAACTACAATTGCTCGGTTATGATCTTGCATGGCTGCTGTAAACAACTCAGAAGCTGAAGCACTCAATCCATTCACCAAAATCACCAAAGGTCCATTATAAATACTTCCTTTATTAAAATCTTTAATTGATTGCGGCTCTCTATTTTGTTGTTGTTCAATAGCCAATGGTCCATAATTAATAAACATCCCAGCTAAATCAATTGCTTCGCGAACAGAACCTCCACCATTATTACGCAAGTCCAAAATCAATCCATCAATTGCTTCTTTTTTCAGTTTTACAATCGTTTTTGCCACGTCATTTGCACAACCATTTCCACTTAACCCATTCCAATTGGTATAAAAGTCAGGCAATGTGATGTAACCTATTTTTTTCTCTCCGTCAAGTACTACACTTTTTATTACATCTTGATCATCATAAACTAGTCCTTGTTCAATAACCACCTCTTTAACTTGTCCGTTAGCCTTGCGAACTACCAACGTCAATACATCTTCATTATAAGCGCCAAACATCATTTCAACCTCTGCGATTCCAGCAGCAGTTAAATCCAGTTTTTTCTGATCACCTAATTGTAAGCTGACTACTACATCTCCTTTGTTTAACTCCCCAGAAACCCAAGCAGGGCTTCCTGGCATTACATTATGTACTACAACATCTCCCTTATCATTCTCATCCAGCTGAATTCCAAAAGCCAAATTATCTTTAGACAATTCATCTACAAAGTCTTCTTGCTCATTGGGTGAAAAATAAGAGGTATGCGGATCAACAACCTGCGCAATTGCATCTAAATAATAAGAGGACAAATAGGTATTGTATCCTGTAGGATGCTCTGTAAAGGATTTGATTTCATACAGTTCTTGCTGAAGGAGTTCTGCCTTCACCTCATCCTCATACAACAAAACAGAATCAATTGTTGTTTCATATGGTTTAGGGTGATATTCTCCTGAAAAAAGACCATCCAACACCTCTGATTTTAACCATAAACGCCAACGTTCATCCATCTCCTCCTTTGTTGTAGGAAATGCGGCATAATCAGCTTCTTCATATGAGAGGACTTCGTTTTTTTTCCAATCAAAGTCTTTAGATAATAGTCGCTCAACACGCTCTTTTGTTTGAATCAAATTATTATAATATGTCCCAGCTGCAGCGGTAAAAAATGCGGCTGTACTTTGATTTATTTCTTCATCAATACTGTGATAGTGTTTCGCTTTTAGCTCATCAATATCTGCTTGATAATAAAACATACCTAAAGCATCAATCTGCTCAATAAACCCATCAAAAACTTGCGCTGAAAACTGATCATTAAAATCAATTTTATTGTAATGATACTTTTCAATGATTTTCTTAATATAGTTTGATTGACGACCAATACTTGTGGTTGGCTGTGCCAGAACATTAGAGCTGAGCAAGAAAATAATCAAGCCCGTAATCCAAATCTTTGGGTTAAAAAATTGCACTAATGAAATATATTAAAGCTGAATGTATACATTTTTTGGTTCAGTAAAAAATCGCAAGGCTTCAAAACCTCCTTCACGACCTACTCCAGAGTTTTTAACTCCTCCAAAAGGCGTTCTTAAATCGCGTACCAACCATGAATTTACCCAAACAATTCCACTATGTAATTGATCTGCAAAACGGTGTGCAAGTGTTAAATTCTCTGTCCAAACGGTTGCAGACAAACCATATTCTGTTGAGTTTGCCATCATCAAAGCTTCCTCTTCAGTATCAAACGGTGTAATGGTCACAACAGGACCAAAAATCTCTTCTTGGTTCGTTCTACAATCATATGCTAAACCTTCAATTACTGTTGGGCGCATATAATAACCTTCGCTATACTCTCCCTCTAATTGGACGCGAGTTCCGCCTGTTAAAACTTTACCGCCCTCTTCTTTTGCAAGCTCAACATAAGACAAAACTTTATCAATATGTGGTTTAGATACTAGGGCGCCAAGTTTCGCTTCAGGATCTGTTGGGTAAGACACTTTTGTATTACTAACGCGCTCTACAAAAGCGTCACGAAACTTCTCATAAATTGGGCGTTGCACAAAAATACGTGAACCACACAAACAAATTTGACCTTGATTTGCAAATGAAGAACGCAATGTAGTTGAAAGCATCTTCTTAAAATCGCAGTCTGCAAATATGATATTTGGATTTTTACCTCCTAATTCCAATGATAATTTTTTGAACATTGGAGCCGCAATTTTCGCAATTGTTTCTCCTGTTTTTGTTCCACCAGTAAATGAAATTGCTTTCACTTTCGGGTCTCTGGTCATTGCATCTCCTACTTTATGTCCTAAACCATGTACAATGTTTAAAACGCCTGCCGGTAAACCTGCATCAACGCATACTTCGGACAATAAATAGGCCGTCATTGGTGTGACTTCAGATGGTTTTGCAACCACACAGTTTCCAGCAGCCAAAGCGGGTGCTATTTTCCATGTAAATAAATAGAGCGGTAAATTCCACGGAGAAATACATCCTACAACCCCAATCGGTTTCCTAGTTGTATAATTCACTCCAGGATTTTTGGAATTTTCCATGTAGTGCGATTCAGACGCAAAATGCAAAATAGCTGTTGCAAAAAACTTCATATTGCTTACAGCTCTCGGAATATCAACATGACTTGCCAATGATTCTGGCTTGCCATTATCTAATGATTCAGCCGCAACAAACTCATCCATTCGTTCCTCAATCAAATTAGCAATCTTAATCATAATTGCCGAGCGCTCATCCTTTGGTGTGTTTGCCCATTTAGGAAAAGCTTCTGTTGCAGCAGCAACTGCCAAATCAATATCTTCTTTTGTTGAATCAGGAATATAAGAATAAACCTTACCTCTTGAAGGATCAATATTATCTAAATATTCTCCTGATTTTGGCGCTATTAATTCGCCTCCAATATAATTCTGAATGTACTTCATTATTTACAAATCTAAAGCCTAAAAATAGCGATAATTAAGTGTTTTCGCATTCCTTGTTTCAATATATTTAATAATCTAAAATGATTTTACACACGCATCCACAAACCTTAAAATACGCTTATAGAAAAGTTGCGCAAGCAGACATGACGGGCAGCACAATTATTACTAATTCTTGTGTTTCTTGGAATTTTTGCTCATTGGATTAAAACAATTGTAGAAATTGCCAATTCAAAATTTGCCGATATCAGTAAAACCTCATGGCTTTTAGTTGTCATATTATTGGGCGGATTAGGAATGATTATTTATCACGCCGCAGGTCACTCACAGCGCATTACGGAACAAGATAATACATCAGAAGTTATTGACGCCTTTTAATCGTTTAAAGATCCTCCAAAATAAGAGATCAACAGACCTTATTTAGTCAATTCATGATTTGTATTGGTTAACTCTCAACCAAACACGCTAATTATTCAATCAATTTGAGCCCGTTTTTCTAAGATTTTCATACCTTTGCTTCTGTTCTTAAACAAGAAAAAATGGAAAATGTAGTTTACGCAGGAATGTTGGGCCCAGGGCAAATCACTTTAATTGTAATTGCTGTCCTTTTATTATTCGGAGGAAAAAAAATTCCAGAATTGATGAAAGGGATGGGAAAAGGCATCAAAGGATTCAAAGATGAAATGAATGGATCTGGAGAAGAGACTAAAGAAAATACAAAAGAATAAGCTCCCCTAGCATTATGTACAATTCATTTGCGGAAATTAAATCTGCTTTGATTAGTGGTAAAACCGTAGAGGATATCACCCATTATTATCTTGATCAAATTGAGGCGAAAAAGCACCTTAATGTTTTCTTAGAAGTTTTTACAGCTGATGTTTTGTCACAGGCAAAATTAGTGGATGAAAAAATTAAAGCCGGAACTGCTGGCAAATTAGCAGGAATGGTGATTGCTTTGAAAGACAACATGGCCTATAAAGGACATAAGGTTTCTGCTGCTTCCAAAATTCTAGAAGGTTTTGAATCATTGTATAGCGGAACTGCTGTTCAACGTTTGTTGGACGAAGATGCAGTAATTATTGGACGACTAAATTGTGATGAATTTGCAATGGGAAGTTCCAATGAAAACTCTGCTTTTGGCAATGTATTAAACCCTGTTAATGAAAAAATGGTTCCTGGAGGATCTTCTGGAGGTTCTTCTGCTGCAATAGCTGCAAACATGTGTACCGTTAGCCTAGGAAGCGACACAGGAGGATCAATTAGACAACCGGCTTCATTCACTGGAACTGTAGGATTTAAACCTACTTATGGTCGTGTTTCACGATATGGACTTTTAGCCTATGCTTCTTCGTTTGATCAAATTGGCACATTTTCAACTAATATTGAAGATGCTGCATTAGTAACTGAAATTATTAGCGGAAAAGATGAATATGACAGCACCTTGCATCAATCAGATGCGGAGCATTATGACATTAATTTCCCAACCGATAAAAAATTAAAAATTGCTTATATCGTAGATTGTTTAGAGCGTGAAGGGATTGATCCTGAAATAAAAGCGAAAACAATTGACACAATAGAGCAATTAAAGGCACTTGGCCATACTGTTGAACCTGTTTCTTTTCCTTATTTGGATCAAATGGTTCCAACTTATTATGTATTAACCACTGCCGAAGCTTCTTCTAACTTTTCAAGGTATGATGGCGTTCACTACGGACATCAATCCAAAGAAGCCGAGGGAGTTGAAAACACGTATAAGAAATCACGTTCTGAAGGCTTTGGCGAAGAAGTGAAAAGACGAATCATGTTGGGTACTTTTGTATTGTCGCATGGTTATTATGATGCGTATTACACGAAAGGACAAAAAGTTAGACGCGTTATTCAGAATAAAACGAACGAAATTTTTGCGGATCATGATTTTGTAATCATGCCAACAACGCCTTGCACGGCTTTTGAGATTGGAAAAAATGTTGACGATCCAATTACCATGTATTTGCAAGACATTTTTACCGTTCAAGCCAACCTATCAGGAAATCCAGCAATTTCTTTACCACTTGGACAGCACAGTAACGGCTTGCCTTTTGGTATTCAGGTTATGGCGAACCATTTTGATGAAGGTAACCTACTGGCTTTTTCAGATTATATGCTGAAAAACTGTCAATAGAACAACCGCTAGCTAATTATGAGATTTATTGTATTTATATTTTCTTTTCTTGTTTGGTCTGTGGCAGCGCAAGACACAACGAGTATTGCATCTATAGATTCAACCTTAACTCCAACTCAAACTGACCCAGACTCATTAACCTATCAAAGGTTTTTAGATGTGGTTGAAAATTCACTTTTTGAATATTATAACGAGACTTGGGGAAAAGAGCAAGCTTATCAAATAATTGATTCTTTAGGCTATGATTCGGATGAAAAACCACAATTTTCTGACTCCGTTTATATTGCGAGGCTAAATCGGCTAAACGAATCAACCATAATTGAAATTGAAATCAATGATGATTTATTAAAAACGGTAAAATACTTTGCTAAGAACCGCAGAAGATTTACAGCTGTTTGTATTGGGCGTTCAAAAATGTTTTTCCCTATGTATGAAGAGCATTTAGATCAGTATGAAATTCCACTTGAGCTCAAATATTTATCAGTAATTGAAAGCGGATTGCGCCCAACTGTAAAATCACGTGTGGGAGCTACTGGGCTTTGGCAATTTATGTATCGCACGGGCCGTATGTTTGGCTTGGATAATGATTCATACGTAGACGAAAGAATGGACCCTGTAAAAGCCACTGATGCTGCTTGCCGATATTTAAAATATTTGCATGGTTTGTATGGTGATTGGAGCATTGCTTTGGCTGCTTACAACGCAGGACCAGGGAATGTAAATAAAGCCATCAGAAGATCTGGAGGTCAAATGAATTATTGGAAATTACGTCCTTATCTTCCAAAAGAAACGCAAATGTACGTGCCAAACTTCATCTCAATGCTATATATGATGACTTATTATAGTGAACATAACATTGTACCAAAAGAGGCTAAAGTTTATTTGCACGAGGTAGATACTGTTTGTTTAAACGCGAGTATTCGCATCTCTCATTTAGATTCTATGCTGGGTGTTAACGCAGAAGAGTTTGAATATTTAAATCCTGTCTACAAAACAGATGTAATTCCTAAAACGGACGAACGTCAATGCATTACTTTACCTGTTGAAAAAATCGATTCATTTTTAACTATTGAAGATAGTTTATATAAGTATGATGCTTATTTAGATGAAACTGGGCAAAGCTTTGTGGCGCTAGAGAAAAAGAAGACGCATGTAGTTAAAGAAAAAGAAACCAT
>CAKZPK010000244.1 GCA_937139035.1 uncultured Crocinitomix sp.
ATACCAAATGCTGGAGGATCCATAATTATTCCAGCATAACGATTTCCACGTTTCAGTTCACGCTGTGCAAACTTTAAAGCATCATCATGTACCCATCTTATATCCGACAAATTTGAACTCTCCATGTTCTCCTTTGCCCATGCATTAATTTGCTTTACAGAATCGCAATGATAAACATCTGCACCAACAGCCTTAGCAGCAATTGAAGCCCCACCAGTATATCCAAACAGATTTAAAAACTTATCCCCACGCTTTAGATGAGCCCCAATAAAATCCCAATTTGTTTTTTGTTCTGGAAAAATGCCCAAATGTTTAAATTGAGTTAGCTTTAAATTAAAAATTAGCTCTCTACATTCAATTTGCCAATCTTTAGATTTATCGCCGTTAACTTGTTCCCAACTTCCTTTTGTTCTTGAAACCTCATTAAATCTAAAATGCGCCTTACTCTCCCACTCTCTAGGGCTCAACACAGGCTTGAAATAGGCATTTCTTTCAGGCCGAATAGTAACGACATCACCCCAACGCTCTAGTTTTTGATTATTGCCTGCATCAATTAATTCATAATCCTTCCAATGCGCTGTATAAACTCTTGCCATAACGCAAAGATATTTAATTGTTTGCCTTGTTGCTTTTAATCCCGTAAAATATTGAAAATTCTTAGGACTAGAAATAGATTCGGTACTGCCCCACAGGTAAAAACCCAGTTTGATAAGTTGTACGTACCATTTCTGATGCTGGACTATATTGCGTATAAAATACGTTACGGCGGTTAGTAATATTTTGCATATCAACAGCCCATTCTTGCGTCACTTTTTCACCAATAATTTTAAAAGCTATTCTAAAATCAGCACGCAAGTATTTATCATATTGACTACCGTATACATTGTTAAAATCTTTAATCTCTTCACCTGCCAATATGCTTTCTTCTAATAAAATTGGTGTATATCTTCGCCCACCATTCATAGTAAGGTTTGCATCAAAAGTTAGAGCAGATTTCCCGCCACCAAATCTAATCTCATACCCGACCAATCCGTTAGCCGTAAAGTTTCCGTTGAAAGCAGTATTATACTTTTCTCCATTACTAGGTGTATAAAAGGATTCATAAAGAGATGCAGTTACTAAAAAGTAAAACCCTTTATCTAAAAACTTCTCAACTGTCAGTTCTATTCCATAATTTTCTCCTGTCCCTGTAGATTCCAAATTACTTGGAATAAATGAAGTATAATCTGCTCCAAAGTTTAAACTTGAATAAGATGAACTAACATTTTGAACAGGTATGTCAAATAAATATTGGTAATATGATTCAAATTTTGCAGTAATTCCGAACGGGAATCTATGCTCATAGCCCAAAACAAAATGATGACTTTTACTAAAATCAAGATTTTCATTTGGCTGACTCACCACACCATCTGTAGTTGATTGCACAAAATAGAGTTCAATCGGTTGCATTTGACTGTGTAAGCCATAACCAAAACTTAGTTTGTCCGTTTTAGTAAAATTCCAAGCTGCACCAACACGTGGTTCTGTTGCAAGGCGATTATTCAGTGTTAAAGTTTGCAAGTGAACCCCTGCATTTAAAGTAATATTCTCTGTTGGTCTAAATTGATATTGGGCATATGGCTGAAACAAAAACGTATTACCTTTAAAGTCTCGTAAATCTCTGAATCCATCCAAATCGCGATCATAAACCGAATCATTCAAATTCAGAAAATACAAATCAGAATGTATACCAACTTTAATTAAGTGTTTAGCACTTAATTTTCTATTATAAAAAACATCTGTAGTTTGCTTTGAAATGGTAGAATTACTTGCATAGGTTGTAAATGCATTCTGAAAATCAAAGTCTACCGTATCATTCAAAACGCGGTTTATAGCAGTTTGTAATCCTACAGAAATATTGATATATGATTTTTTTCCAATTCGTTGACGGTGTGAAGCTCCAACAACTCCTACATTAGACCTAAATGATGTATTACTATAATCAATCGCAAAAAGATCTGAACTGTCTGCCTCAGAAGCAAGTATATTAATAGAACTCAATCCTCCAATACCGAAAACTGTTGTTAAGCCTTTTTTTGATGGAAAATTTAATTTAAAACTACCATCCTGATAATTTGGAACCGCCGTGGAACCAAAATTAATTCCGAACAACTTAAATAAGCCCAATGTTGAATAACGATAATTTACAAGGTAAGACGAGCCTCTCTTTCTAGAAATTGGTCCTTCTGCCATAAATTCGGCTCCATTAAAACCAAACTGAAACATAAAATCATGCTTTTCATTATTACCAGCGCGCATTTTCAAATCAAATACACCAGCAATTGCATTCCCATATTCTGCAGGAAACGCACCAGTCATAAAATCAGAATTAGCCATGACATTATTATTAAGCATACTAACAGGTCCTCCAGTCGTTCCAAAACGCGCAAAGTGATTTGGGTTTGGAATATCTATTCCCTCCATTCGAAACAAAACACCAGATGGTGAATTTCCACGAATTACAATATCGTTTCTTGAATCATCAGACCCCTGAACACCTGCAAAATTCTGTGCCATTCGAGCAACATCATTTTTACTACCTGCATATCTATTAGATTCTTCTACAGAAAAGGAACGAGCACTTACCGCAGCCATTTTATTAATAGTCTCCCCTTTTTCAGTAGCCTTTACCTCTACTTTATCAATGACATTAACAGCCTCAACCATCTGCACGGTCAACACAATATCTTTAGATGTTAAGTCAATATTCTGAACAAAAAAAGGCTCGTAGCCCAAATAAGTTACCCGAATAGATTGTCGCCCTACCGGAACATTCTCTAATCGAAACTCACCATTATCATCTGTTACGGCACCAATTAACGGATCACTTTCAAGCAAAATAATTCTGGCACCAATCAAAGGCTCATACGTCTCCTTATCGGTAACTGTTCCTCTTATAGTCTTAGTAATATCCTGTCCATAAGTAACAGTCGCTAAAAAAATGAATAAGAATAATATTTGTTTCATTTGGATAATAATTTTTCGACAATAAAAGTAACAGTAGAATTTCACTCTCGCCGATTTTTTTTTCTGAAATGTAATATTTATAGGATGAAATGTAAGAATTGCATATTCTCAGATGATTTAGCAATAAAATTGATCTTATTCTTAAAGAAAAAGGAGTAGATCATTACGATTATTCTATAATTTTTCTTGCCATTAAACATGAGGTTGAAATAAGTGTAATTATTAATTGAACCACAAACCTGCTTCAAAAAATTGCATAACTCTATACAATCTGTAAGCGTATTCCCTAAAACTGTGATATTAAATTGACATTTAGTCCAACTAAAGGCAAGATTTTACTTCACCAAATGCATGAATCAAAAGTGATTAACAACTAAACATGCATTAATGTGATGAATGGGCGTTCTTATTCACAGAATTTTATATTTTTGTTTAATTCGTAAAGACGCAAAATTGGGGTTAAACATTCCATTTTTTTGCGGAGTTACAGATTTTGCAAATGGTAAAAGGAGAGCATAAAATAGCGGTGATAGGTGGAGGAAGTTGGGCAACAGCTTTAGTCAAAATATTGACGAGCCAAAAACATGTTATCAATTGGTGGATGAACAATGAATCATCTGCAGCGCATATTATTAAATATCGCCACAATCCCAAATATTTACAATCAGTTGAATTTGACCTTGAGCGGATCAATGTAAGTAATGATTTAGTAGAGATTATTGAGCCTTCAAAAATCATTATCATTGCCACACCATCCGCTTTTTTGCACGGTTTATTTGAGAAATTCCCGAAGGATGTTCTTAAAAATAAATTTGTATTTTCTGCTGTAAAAGGAATCATTCCTGAATTAAATGAAATTCCAGGTGAGTTTTACCATTCACATCTTGGAGTACCTTACGATAATATTGGAATTATTTGCGGACCATGTCATGCTGAGGAGGTTGCTTTAGAGCGACTATCGTACTTAACGATTGCATCTCAAGATGAAGACATGGCAGAATATGTAGCAGCACGTTTACGATCGCGCTATATTAAGACAACTGTGTCTGATGATATTTTCGGTACAGAATACTCGGCGGTATTAAAAAACGTCTATGCCATTGCTAGTGGAATTTGTGCCGGACTTGGCTATGGAGACAACTATCAATCAGTATTAATATCAAACGCCATTCAAGAAATTGAAAACTTTATTGATGAAGTGCATCCTATTCACCGTGATGTAAATTCATCTGCCTATTTAGGTGATTTACTTGTTACGGCGTATTCAAAATTCTCCAGAAATAGAACCTTTGGTTATATGATTGGCAAAGGATACTCTGTGAAAATTGCACAAATGGAAATGGACATGATTGCGGAAGGCTACTACGCCACCAAATGTTTAGTTGAAATCAATAAGGAGTATGGTGTTGAAATGCCGATTTTAGAAGCTGTAAACAATATCATTTACGAAAGAATTTCTCCTGTAATTGAAATCAGAATCTTGAGTGAGAAACTCAGTTAATTATTGAATCAATAATGAACCTAACAATCATTATTTTGTCGGTTCTTCCCTAACTAAAAATACTGTATCCTGAAAGGTTGTGCTCATTAGTAGCAACTTTGTTTCAGAGACAAAAAAAGTTCTAATACTGTCTTTAGCACTTAGTCCGCCATTAACAAGAATAAGATTATTCGAATAGCTGTATTGTGACTCATCCCCCAAAGGCATCAACCCAATGCCCTCCATTACATAGAAACTCATGATTGTAGAATCGCTAAAAGCATAATATGCTTCTATTTCTGACGCCTCAAAATTACTTTCAGTAATTCGCCAGCCACCTCCCAAATTATTCGTTTTGGCCGAATAAAATGATAATAAAGAAATGCTTGAAAATAGAATAATTGCCTTAACTGAAATCACGAAAATTAGAATGAACTATTTTGGCATTGCCGCTAATAGCTTATTAGCATCAGCCAAAAACTTCACCTCTTCCTTCCCTTTTTCTGCTCCTCTTGGGTAACCTAATTTACCAATACGACCTAATGCAAATCCTCCCGTATCAGTTTTTTTTGATGTAAACAACCATACCGTAGGATAACCATTAACATTCAACGCACGTTGCAAGTTTTGATTTTGCTGTCTCTGTTCAGGAGACTGAGCAGTTCTTTTTGGAAAATCCAATTCTAATAGAATAACCTTTTCTTTAGCCCAATCAATAAACGCTTGTTTTGCAAACACTTCTTTTTGCAGTTTAATGCACCACCCGCACCAATCACTACCCGTAAAAAAACCAAAAATTGGTTTATCCGATTTATTAGATTCATTGTGCGCTTCGTCTAAATCCGTATACCACTTTAATCCAGAACCCTCATTAGATGCTGTTGCTTGCGCTGTACCTACTGTTGCCAAAAAGGCGATAAAAAAAATGAACTTCATATAGTTTATATCTTATTAAAATATTTTATTCTGCTCTACGTTGGCAAAAATCAAACCAACTCTATAAAGAAACAAAAAAAAGCCTCGTAATGATGTTAATCTTTTGTTAAATCCAACCTCCACCATTTGTACACTTGCAAATAGCCGTCCAATAATAAGCGTTAGCTATTAATGACCTGCTGGTGCTTTCAATCCAGACTTTATGGCTACACCTAATGTGTTTTCTTTTGGCGGCACTGTACAATTATAGCCACTTGTATAAGCACAATAAGGATTATACGCCAAGTTAAAATTTAAAGTAATCGTGTTCGTTGTTGGGATTTCAAGGTCCAAATATCGCCCACCTCCATAAGAAGTTGAACCACTTGTTGCGTCTCTAAATGGCAACAATAAATAATTCTTATATTCTTCAGTTTCACGTAAACGCATACTTTGAAACGCCGTCAATTCACAAGCCACACCTGCAATATTAAAGGTTAGTTTAGCATAAGGCTGGTAATATTTTTTGTTACCCGAAGAGCTCATTAGTTCAACAGTATCTACTTCCTGAATTTTATTGAACTTCGCTTCAACGATATAATTTAGGTCAATTTCATAAAACTGGTGTCCTTCGAAGTTACGGCGTTCTTTTCTAGATAAAGGAGATGTTTTTTTATTCAAATAATGCTGATCCTGCTCTATTTGAAAGTCTTTAATTTCTTTTATTAGTTCAGAATCCGACTTTTGTGCAAAGCCATTAATTGAAATAAGCGCAAGCAATATTAAACCGATTTTTTTCGGAATTGCTTTGTTAAACAAACTACGCATAGTTGACTATTTAAGAACGAAACTATCTGATCCAATCTTTACACCTTCACAATAAATTTCTGTAATGTAATTCCCTTCATCCAGCTCTGTTGCCAGTTCATGAAAAATACATAAATCAACTGCTTTATTTTGATAGTTTACCGTTTTCTTGTCAGAATATAACAACGACTGACCTGCTTCAGTTTTAAGTGCATTTGCATTACTAGAATTCAACACTGATCCTCCTGGTGTAATCACACGCATATATACTGTTTTATTACCCGGGCTAGAAATTGAGTTTTCACCCAAAGTAAAACAAGATCTTACATGAGTACATCTTGATGCACGTTGTGTCTCTTTATAAGAACCAGAGCCTTTTTCCTTAATCCCTTCACTTGTAAAACCAAACGCAGTTAATTTAGATCCTTTATTCACCTTTTCAGAAAGCTCTTGCGCTTCCGTTTGGAAGTTATCACGAGATTCTGTCATATTATCTAAATCTAACATTGTCTCATTTAAGCTTTGAGTTAAAACCCCATTTGCCGTATTTAAAGAATCAATCGTTCGAATATAATCCTTCATGATTGAACGCAAAGTTTCTGTCTCTTTTTCCAGTTTATAAACCTTACTCATATAATGCTGTTTATCACCTTTCGCATCATCCAATTCAAGAATCAAGTTCTCTATTTTTTCTCTTTGCGCCGCAATGCTATCATTCATATCATTGTTGTCCGACCCCATTTTATCGTACATGGTTAACATGTTTTGCAAATTTTGCTTTACATCATTCCCCATATCCAATCCTTGGTCATACATCATTTCATTCAAAGAAACCATTTCATTTTCCAAGGCAATTTTTTCATTACCACAATCATTAATTTCCGTATTCTTTTCTGTCAACATGTATCCCATGTATCCTCCACCTAAAAGCAAAAGAATAATGATTATGATATAAACTCCATCTCGTTTTTTACCGCCACCATTATTAGCCGGTTTTGCGGGTTTATTATCTCTTGCTGATGTGTCGATAAATGTTTTTCCTTCTTCTTCGCTCATAATATTCAGTTTTATCCCTTAATTAATTTCTCTCTTAAATTCTTCATAAATGATGATGCGTAAACGAATTCAACCACCTCTTTATTGTCAGTCTTAATAATCTCTTTATTATCTCCCTGCCACCACTTTCTACCTTGATTGATAAAAATAATATGATCTCCTATTTCCATTACAGAATTCATATCATGCGTTATTACAACAGTTGTGATATTATATTCGTAAGTAATTTCTTTGATTAAATTATCAATCAAAATGGAAGTTTTTGGATCTAAACCTGAGTTAGGTTCATCACAAAACAAATATTTAGGATTCATTGCAATGGCACGAGCGATTGCGATACGCTTTTGCATTCCCCCACTTGTTTCGGCAGGTAACAAATCATTTTTATTAATGATATCTACACGGTTAAGACAAAAATTAGCTCTTTCTCTAATTTCTTCATCCGACATTTCTGTAAACATCTTTAATGGAAATGCCACATTTTCTTCCACCGTTAGTGAATCAAATAATGCACTACCTTGGAAAAGCATTCCAATTTCTTTTCGAATCTCAATACGTTGTTTACGATTCATGGCAGAGAAATCTCTCCCATCATAAAGCACTGCTCCTTGATCTACCTCGTGAAGCCCAACGATACACTTTGTCAATACAGATTTACCTTGTCCAGAT
>CAKZPK010000245.1 GCA_937139035.1 uncultured Crocinitomix sp.
AAAGGGAATGTTGGTGGGTAAAATAGACCAACATCAAGGAGATGTATATACTGTAAAGTGTGATCCAAAAGGTAGGTTTGTAGCTTCTGGCGGAGCAGATAATCAAATTATTCTTTGGGATTCGCAATCAAATAAAGTGGTTTCAAAACTAATTGGACACTCAACTTCTGTTACGAGTATTGATATAACTTCAGATGGTAAATATTTGATTTCAATGAGTGTGGACGGAGTGATGAAGGTTTGGGATTTGGATTCTTATAAAGAGATTTATTCTCGCATTCAAATGAACAAAGATGAATGGTTGGCTACTAATCCTGCGGGTTATTTTGATGGCTCTCCTGATGCTTTAGGTTGGGTTAATTATGTGAAAGGCAATCAAGTTGTTAATGTGAGTAGTTTGTTTGAAAAGTATTATACGCCTGGATTAATTGAACGCATTAGTAATAAGGAAGAAGGGTTAGATGATAGAAGCGAAATTCTTGAATCTCAAATGAATGATTTACCTGAATTATTGGTTGCAATTGGCGGAGCAGGTAAACGAAGTATTGTAGTTGAAAGTGACTCAATTTTTAAAGCAAAAAATAGTAATATCCCTTTAGAAATTTTAATCGGGGAACATGAAACACCGCTAGATGAAATCCGGATTTATAATAATGGTAAATTAATTTTGCAGGAAAGTCTAGAGGAAAATATTTCTTTCAGAGGTGGTAAAGATAAACACTTGTTTGAAGTGCAATTGTCAAACGGGATTAACGAGCTAACGAGCATTGTTGTAAATAGTGAACGGACAGAATCACAACCAACTACTGTTTTAGTTGAATATAATGGTGAGCAAGCCAAGACAGATCTTTACATTCTATCCATAGGAATCAATAATTATAAAAATCCAAGTTACAACCTTGACTATGCTGTGAATGATTCTAAGGCATTTGTTAAGAGTTTAAAGAGCGGAGGAGATTCATTGTTTAATTCAGTGAAAACCTATAGCATTTTAAATTCTAATGCAACAAAAGAGAATATCTTGAATACAATTACTGAAATTAAAGCAGAGATTGGGAGCGAGGATGTTTTTCTGTTTTACTATGCCGGTCATGGTGTAATGAGTAATGCAGTGGCTCCTAATGACCCTGAGTTTTTCATTGTTACACATGATGTAACAAACCTTTATGATGCTCCAGAGGTGATTCGCGAAAAGGCAATATCTGCAGGAGAATTAATGGAGATATCTAAAAACATTTCAGCCGAGAAACAATTGTTCGTACTGGATGCATGTCATTCCGGTGGTGCAATAGAAACATTTGCAGTTCGTGGAAGCGAACGGGAAAAAGCTTTGGCGCAATTGGCTCGAAATACAGGAACCTTCTTTCTAACAGCCGCTCAAGATGCCGAATACGCTAATGAAGTTGGTAAATTAAATCACGGCTTGTTTACATATGCTTTGCTTGAGTTGTTGCAGGGTGCTGTTTCTGTAGATGGAGATCAAAAAATTACGGTAAGCGAACTTAAGTCTTATGTTGAGGAGCGCGTACCTGAACTTTCAGCAGAATATCACGGAAGTCCTCAATACCCAACCGGATATAGCTTTGGAAGAGATTTTCCGATTGTTATTCTCAAATAAATATTAAAATTATGAATGCAAAAACAGTTGATTTTTCAAGAACTACTATAACGGAATTAATGATTCCGTCATTCGCAAATTTTTGAGGAAAGGTGCACGGTGGAACTTTATTGTCTTTAATGGATAAGGTGGCTTATGTTTGCGCAGCAAAGCATTCAGGTTCCTACTGTGTTACAGTTTCTGTAGATGGTGTTGAATTTAGAGAACCCGTAGGAGTGGGAGAGCTTGTCTCACTTTCTGCATCCATTAATTATGTTGGTAATTCCTCAATGATTGTTGGGATTCGAGTAGAATCATTAAAACCAAAAACTGGCGAAAAAAAGCATACTAATTCTTGCTATTTTACAATGGTGGCTAAAAATGAAGACGGTTCGTTAATGACAGTTCCTGAATTAATTCTTGAAACACATTTAGATGTGCGGCGTTTTCATGATGCAAAGCGGCTAAAAGAAAAAAGAAGGGATATAACAGATATGCTTCACCGCGAATTTAAAGATATGACGGACGAGCAAATTGCCGCAGATTTGGAAGGTAATAGATGTGTTGTTCGAATTACTGAGGATTAATTGCCTAATTTGGCCCAAGGAATGATGAAAAAAATACTGTATTCGCTTTGTACGTTGTTATGCTTATGGCACTGTACCACAGCTGAAGATTCTAATAGTAGTGTTGTCAATAACGAAACTGGAAATAAGGAGGCTATTGTTGATGCTGAAGCAAAAGAGTTTTACACTCTTGCTCAAGAAGAAAGTAAGAAAGGAATTGTTGGATGGGATAATGCGCTCGAGTAATATAATCACGCGAATGAAATTGAACCTGAAAATCCAATAATTTTACATGCTAGGGGTCAGTTTAAAATCATGTCTGAAATTGATATTCTTGGTGGATTTGAAGATCATGCTGCAGCAATTCGTTTTTCGACAGACTCTGTTAATTTAAAAGCTCGTTATTCTAACAGGGCTTTGGACTATTTGAAAATTAGAGATATATGTTCGGCATGCAATGATTGGGAGAGGGCTGGAGATTCTGAAAAATATTTGAATAAGTATTGTGATCGCGATTTTAATGCCGCTTTAAAAAATAATGTAGATGATCGCTTATCAATAGTTTTGACTTTATTAGATTCTGTTTATTATACAAGATCTAATCCCTATGGAGAATTACAAAGCGGATTTGGAACAATTTTAATCGAAAACCATTCGCATCCATTAATTGAGATAAAGGATATGTGGTCAATCTTTGGTCATGAGACTGAATTGAATAAAAGTTTGTATTTAGAGGCTATCGACTCTACTGGAAAGAAATTTCATTTTTTTTGTAAAAATACCTACTCTGGGTTTGGGAAAAAAGAAGTTCATGAAATTCATCCTGGAGAATCTTTTGAATTTGAGGAAGAGGTGTTTGGGTCTCATTACCTGCCTTATACGGGAAAATATTCGGTAAGGCTGGCTTTAAGACCGTCAGTCCATACTCAAGGATTGATAAATACATATTTTTCGAATTGGGTTGACATAACAGTTGACAGAAAAGACGTTGTACATCCGATTTAACCGTTTTGAACATTTGTTGGGTGTCTGATGTGAATAAAATCAAAATTGACATAAATCATTGTTTTTGTGATTGTTACGTGTTTCGGTTTTCTTAAAAAAACTTAAAATTTAAACTTTCTTCAAAAAAAAGCATAACTTTTTAGATACATCTGCGTTAACTATTAAAAGGAATGTAAATCCTATGCTTTTGGATTGCATTTATTTATACGGTTTTTAGAAGGGTTCTTTTACTTGTGTGCAAGAACCCTTTTTTTGTTTTCTAATTTTAACGAAACCATAATTCTAGATCAATTCTGAACAATTATCTTTGAGACATGAGTAAACGAGCATTAAAAAAATACTTGTCTGATTTAAGTAAGGCTGAGCTTGAAGAACAAATTACCGAATTATACGACCGATTAAAGGAAGTTAAAGAATTCTACAACTTCGTATTCAATCCTAAAGAGGACAAATTGTTGGATGAAGCTAAGTTTAAAGTTTCGAAAGAATATTTTCCACCAGGTAAACGCCGTGCAAAGAAAAGACGCTCTGTTGCTCAAAACTTCATTAAGAACTTTGTCAAGTTAGGGGTTGAACCTATGAAGATTGCCGATTTAATGCTTTATAATGTTGAAGTTGCACAAACATACAATGCTTCTTATCCAATTAAAGCTGAAGCTTTTTATAAAAGTATGCTCAAGTCATTTAGCGAGGCCGTAACATTTATTGATCAAAATGGACTCGAATCGCAGATGAATGAACGGATTGAAAGAGTGGTGGAGGAGGCTGTGCTGCAAAACTGGATCAATAAATATGCTTTTGAAATGGTTTTGGATAAACGATTTTAATATGTGGAGATTATTGATTGTAATTCTTGCTATTACCGCAGTAGGTTGTAAAAAGCAAAGCACTAATTGTGATGTACCTTGCACTTATACCGAGCAACTATTGTTTCAAACAGGGTTTAACGAAACAACTATTGTTAATGGTGAGTATAATGATGCAATATTTTCAGGAGCGGATCCTGATTTAGAGGACGCGAATGATTGGGATGAATTTCAAAATCATTCAACTATTGGTACGGCTAAAATAAGTTATGAAGACGGTAGCGATTCCCAGCGTTTGGCAAGTGTAATTGATGATCCCGATTCTCCAGGTAATGCTATTTTGAAATTCAACATTAAAGAACCGCATATTAAAGAAGGAAGTCATAAAAAGGGGAGAGTTCAACTTAATGTAAATAACAATAAATGTATTCGCGAAATCTATCAAACCGTTAGGGTTAAGTTTCATTCAGATATGTCAATATTAAAGGAGTGGGAAGAGCCTATTCATTGGCTTTCAATTTTTGAATTTTGGAACAATGCAGATTGGACAAAGGAAAAATTTCCATTCAGAGTAACAGTAAATCTTAATAAGTCTGAACGAGGGCCAGTAGATAATATTTTTTTCAACGTTAAAGGGGATTATAAAAAGAACTGTAAAGTTTGCAAATGGCATGACGATTGGGATCAAACCAATACTGAATTCCCTATTCTTTTTGGAGAGTGGATGGAGATTGAATTGTATTTAAAAGAGGGAGATAAGGATAATGGGCGTTTTTACATGGCTGTTACACCAGAGGGAGGTGCAAAGCAGGTTTTATTTGATATTACCAATAGAACACAGCATGAGAAAGAAAAATGTCCTGATGGATATACGCAGATGCAGCCGTTGAAACTTTACACATCTGATAAGTTAATCAATTACATGAGTGATCAAAATAAAGAATTGAGTGTTTATTGGGATGACTGGAAGTTTTACATCAACAAAACGTATTAGTTGAAATAAAAAAAGTCGCCACCAAAATTGGCAGCGACTTCATTCATTTTAAATTCATCAGGATTATTAATCCTTAAATACTATTCTGCAATCGTCAATTCATCTATGATGTGAGTTGCTCCTGCATATTTGTCAATAACGAATAGGATGTAGCGAATGTCAACACAGATTGTACGTTGAAAATCTTTCTCAAAAGAAATGTCGCCACTCATAGCTTCCCAGTTTCCGTCAAAAGCACAACCAATTAATTCTCCTTTAGAGTTCATTACAGGGCTTCCCGAGTTTCCACCAGTAATATCATTGTTAGTAATAAAGTTCACCCAAAGTTCACCGTCCTTTGCATATCTTCCGTAATCTTTCTTTTCATAAAGAGATTTAAGTTGAGCAGGAACTATGAAATCTTCATTTTCGGGATCTTCTTTGGCCATTAATCCAGTTAAGGTAGTGTAGTAGTCATATGCTTTTCCTTGGTTTGATGTATATGGCAAAACATTACCGTATGATAATCTAAGGCTGAAGTTAGCATCTGGATAGTATTTCTTTTTAGGATCCATGTCTCTTAAAGCAGAAATAAATAAACGATTTGCTTTACCTAGTTTTGCTTTAGCGTCAGAAGCAACAGGTCCATTTACATAATCTAAATAGTCTGTCATTAGTCCGTTACAAATCACAAAAAGATCATTGTTTTCCAATGCTTCGTAAGTCGGCTTTTCTAAAAAGGCTTCATAAGCCTTTTGGTCTGCAAAAAATCCACCTTTAATTTCTTCAACTAACATGGCGATTGATTCTTGATAAGTGTTGTAAATTACATTCACTTCTGTATTTCTTTGATTGCTAGGCACAGCTTTCATGTACATGTCAATTGTGCTTGAAATTAGTTTTAGCTCAGTATCCATGTTTACCGATTCATAAAATTCATCAGCTTTTGCTTTTAAGGCATCAACTACATCTTTCACTTGCTCTGTGTCGTTGTTTGAAACTTTAAGCATGTTGTACAGTCTAATATGCGAAATCATAAACTGGTTAAGCGCAACACTGTAAATAGCTTCGTAAAAATAAACCTGAATCGCATTAATTTTGTCAAGTTCTGTATAGGCGTCTTCAATGTCTTTTAAAACATTGCCATATTTTTGTTGACGCTTACTTTTAGCATTAACCCAATCAGTAAAGGCTTTTTCAATTCCTTTCTTTCTGTCAAGTACTTTATTTTTCTTTAATTGTTCAGTTTGACCAATGAAATATTTCCAATAGTTACTTACTTGAGCATAAGAAGAAGCATATTGAAGACGAACAGCATCACTTGCGTCCATATCTTCTTTCATAATGCGTAGTTTTTCTCCTCTAACTTTAACACGTGAAGGTTGATCTTTTTCAGTAGCTAATTCAATTCCGTAAGAAGTTAAAAAACGATCTGTTGATCCAGGGAATCCCATTACCATTGCAAAATCATCCTCTTCAACTCCGTCTAAAGAAATAGGTAAGTGGTGCTTTGGTGCATATGGTTTGTTGTCCATTGCAAATTCTGCAGGTTGGTTATTGGCGCCAGCATAAATTCTGAACATTGAAAAATCTCCAGTATGTCTTTCCCACATCCAGTTATCAGTGTTTCCTCCATATTTTCCAATGGCAGACGGTGGTGCTCCAACTAGTCTAACATCTTTAAAAACTTCATAAACAAAAAGGTAAAACTCGCTTCCGCTATAAAAAGGTTTTACTTCAGCCTCATAATGAGTTCCGTTAACCGCAGCAGCTGATAATTCTGCCGAAATATCTTTTATTGCTTGAGCTCTTTGTGATGGAGTCATGTCATTATTTAACACTTTGTTGATTGATTTAGAAACATCATCAATTCTCACAACTATAGATACAGATAAACCAGGGATAGGTTTTTCTTCACCATAGTTTTTTGCCCAAAATCCATTGGTTAAAATATCATTCTCAGGTGTTGCATTTTCACGAATGGCGTCATATCCACAATGGTGATTTGTTAGCATTAGTCCTTTAGAAGAGATAATTTCTCCCGTACAAAAACCTCCTAAGGATACAATTGCATCTTTAACACTTGGTTTTTTAGGGTTGTAAATTTCCTTTGTAGACAATTCAAGGCCGGCTGCCTTCATGTCTTTTTTGTTCTTTTTTAATTGAAATGGGAGATACATCCCCTCATCCGCTTTACCCAAAAATGAGATTGAAAAAAGCGCAACGAATAATAAGTACTTCATAGTTTAAAATTTGTAAGCAAACAAAAATATAAACTTAGATGGTATAAAGCAGCATTAATTGTTATGTTTTACACAAGTGGTAAAACAGCGTGTAGATAGGATCAATTCAGATGTAGAGTAGTTCTGAGTCTGTTACTTTTTAGCAAACTGAATAGTTTCAATTCCTGCAAAGGTTTCAATTTGAATGAAATACAGTCCGTTGTTTAACGAAGATACGTCTAGTTGATTGCTCTGCCCTGTGATAAGTTGTTGTCCTGCCGCGGAATAAACTGTTGCAGAAATAATTTCTTGATCGGTAGAGATATTTAATAAATCT